>DATDGA010000192.1:0-39527 GCA_036522335.1 Burkholderiales bacterium | reverse complement strand
TCACGTGCTCTATACCTGGGGCCGTTCCCGAATCAAACACGCCTATTTCAATCGGGCTTGGTTGGAGAGCAAGCCTTGAATTTCGCGAACGCTCTCTTCGGCCTGTCCGGCTGCGTGCTTATCAGCCTCGCCTTGTTCTCTGCCGCGCTCCGCCTTCAGCGTATGCCGGTCCGGGTTCGCTATGCAGTGATCTTGGTCGCAGCCGTCACCGTGCTCGTCCCCGTGGGCGATCTCTCGATCGCCACTTACGTTCGGGGCATCACCGGCGACCTGAGCATCACCACGCTCGTTCTCGCGGGCGCGGCCTGCGTCGTGCGGCTCACAGGGAGGGTGGTAATCGGAGAACGGGACCGGCGCTCGCTTTGTCGCCTGTTGGTATTCGCCGCAGTGTTCCTGTATCCGTTTGCGCTCGGGTGGACACCATTCGATCCATACGCACTCGGCTATGGGTCGCTCGAATTTCTCACCGTCCTGTTGCTGATCACCTTGGCGGCATGGTGGGCAAGGTTGTATGTCGTCGTGTTCATCGTTGTCGTCGCTGCCTTTGCGTATCTCGGTGGCGCGTACGAATCGCGCAACCTCTGGGACTACCTGATCGATCCCTTGGCCGTCCTGTACGCGATAGGCCGATTGGCTGCCGGCACGTTTCGCCGCCGCTCGGGCGAGGTTGCACAGATCGGGACGTAGCTCGAGCCGGCGAAACGGATCAGTCGATGGCCTTGATGCCGGCGGCCTCGATGATGCGTGTGTATTTTGCGGTCTCGCGAGCCAGGAACTGGGCGAATTCGTCGGGCGTGCTCGCAACCACAGTCATACCGTCTGCCGCAATCCGTTCCTTCATTTCGTTCTGGTCGAGGATTCGGACCAGTTCCTGCTGAAGCTTGAGCACCACGGCGCGTGGGGTCGCTCCCTGCACGAAGAGTCCGTACCAGGTAGTGAGTTCGTAGCCGGGCAGCCCCGCCTCGTCGATCGTAGGAATTTCCGGCGCGATCGGGGAACGCCGGGCGGTCGTGACGCCCAGCGCGCGGAGGCGTCCGTCCTTCATGTAGGGAAGCGCGAGCATCAGGTTCATGTAATACACCGGCACCCGCCCGGCCAACACGTCGGTGAGCGCTCCGCCGGATCCCTTGTAAGGCACATGGGTCATGCCGACCCCGGCCATCGCGTCGAACAGCTCCGCGCACAAGTCGGAGAGCGAGCCGTTGCCCGGCGACCCGAAATTCAGCTCGCCGGGGCGCGATCGGGCGACCGCTATCAGTTCCTTCACCGATCTCGCCGGCAAAGACGGATTGACGACCAGCACCATCGGACCGATGGCGAGGTTCGACACCGGGGCGAGCTCGCGTGCCTGGTCGTAAGGCAGGTTGCGCATCAGGATCGGGTTCGAGACGAATCCCGATTGCACCAACAACAGCGTGTGCCCGTCGGGCGAGGATTTCGCCACGACCGCCGCGCCTATGGTCCCGTTGGCACCAGCGCGGTTCTCCACGACCACCGGCTGCTTGAAACGATCCTTGAGTTTCTGTGCGACGGTGCGCGCCATGGCGTCGGTGGAGCCTCCGGCCTGGAACGGCACGATGATGCGCATCGGGCCGCTCGGGTAGTCCTGGGCGTGAATTGCATTCGACCCGACGATCATCAGGAACATCGCGACATGGATTCCCGGAGTCCGACGATGTTTCATTCGCCGCCTTTGCCGAGACTGCCGATCGCCCGCCGATAGTACGAAAGGTCGAGATATTTTTCAGGAGACGGCACGGTATTCCCGCCCTCGATTTCGGCGCGTAGCGCGAGGAGGTTCCGGAAGCCCTCCATATCGAAAGCCGCATCCGGAGTGAACCCGCGGACTGGATCGACGAGCAACCGGTAGCTCCGTTCGGCGACTTCGCGGGAGATCCGCAGCTTGTCCATGAGAATCGCCACGCATTCGGCTTGATTCTCCGGCTGCCGCACCCAGCGCAGCGCCTCGACGTAGGCGGCGATATAGCGTTCGAGCAACGGCCCGTTCGATTTGACCCAGGTGCGCAGGGCAAAAGCGCCGTTCGCCTGATAGGGCCCCAGTAGGTCCACCGTATTGCCGAGGCTCTTCATGCCCAGCTGTTCGGCTTGGATGGTAAACGGAAGATTCAGCACCGCGGCGGCGTATTCGCGGTTCTCTGCCATGGCTTTGAGGCGCAACTCGCCGCGTCCAACCGGGACCACCGAGTAGTCGGTACCGTCCTTGAGCCCGTGCTTGAGCAGGATCTTTTTCGCCTGGATCGCGTAAGCCGTGTTCGGTGCATCGACCACGAGCTTGCGTCCACGCAGATCGGAGAACGAACGGACATGGGCCTGGACGAAAAACTCGTTCATGCCGCTGTCGCCACCGGTGACGATGACCACGTCCTTTCGCGCCGCCTCGACCATCGCCACGGCGTTGTCCACCGCGGAATGCACGATGTCGAACTCGCCGGCGGCAAGGCCTTCACGCTGCTTCGTCGAGTTCTCGGTGAAAGAAAGCTGCAATGCAATGTCGTGCTTCGCGAAAAACCCCTTCGCAATTCCCGCATGCAGGGGCAGGGCCTTGGCGTTGGGAAAGGTGTTGACGCGGACCACGGCCGGCTCCGCGGCCCCAGCGGCCGCAGTCAGCACGGCGAATGCCGACAGGAGCGCGCGGCAAAAACCGGACATGCGCCTGGGCACTCAGTCCACCACGATATTGCCCTCACGCGCGATGGTCCGCCACTTCTCGAAATCGGCGCGCACGTAGGCGGCGAACTCGGTCCGGCTCACGTCCATGACCTCCCCGCCCACCGAACGGTAGCGTTCGCGCACGGTTTCGTTCGAGAGCGCGCGACGCAGTGCGGTGTAGAGCTTGTCCGCGGCGGTAGCGGGGACACCGGAGGGCGCGAATATGCCGGTGAAGGTGCTCGCTTCGTAACCGGCGACCCCCGACTCATCGAGCGTCGGAACGTTCGGCAGCAGCGCCGAGCGCGTTTTCGAGCTGACCGCGAGCGCCTTCAGGCGCCCGCCTCGTATGTGCTCTATCGATGCGGTGAGCTGATCCATCATGGAATCGACCTGGCTGCCGAGGAGATCGATGATCGCAGGACCGCTGCCCTTGTAGGGAACGTGCAGAAGCTTCAGGTTCGCCTGGCGCATCAAGAGCTCGATCGCAAGGTGATTGGACGAGCCGTTGCCCGCGGAGGCTATGCTTACTTGCCCCGGCTTCGCGTTCGCAAGCGCAACGAATTCCTTGTAGCTGGACACCGGCGTTTTCGGAGCCGCCGTGAGCACGATCGGCACCGACTGGATCGCGCCGATGGCGACGAAGTCCTTCAAGGGGTCGTAGCTGATATTTTTGAACACTGCGGGGCCCGAGGTGATGGTGCCGCTCGACCCGAGCAGGAGCGTGTACCCGTCGGCGCTCGACTTGGCCACCATCGCGGTGCCGATTCGTCCACCGGCGCCGCTGAGATTCTCGACGATGACCTGCTGGCCCAGGGCATCTGAAAAAGCCGGTGCGACGGTGCGTGCGGTGATATCGACGTTGCCGCTCGGAGGCCAGGGAACGATGATCTTTACGGCGCGGCTCGGAAAATCCTGCGCGAAAGCGCACGCAGTCGCCGCTATTCCCAAGACGAGAATCCATCGCTTCATCAAGCGCCCTCCTCCACGTGTTCGGGCGATTCTCGCATACCGGCCCGGAGGCCGTAACGGCCGCTACGGCCGATTGTCAGGGACGTGAAAAGGGTCTCTCCTTTCGCGGGCGCTCCCGATGGATTTGTCGGAACATGCGGGTTATCCTCGTGTTTACGGCGAACGATGGGAACACGCCGCCGGTCCGATTTAGGGAGTTCCAGCATGCTTTCAGCCGAAAGAGTCAAAGTCTTCTGGCAACCCGGGTGCACGAGTTGCCTGCGGACCAAGGAGTTCCTCACCAAGAGCGGTGTGGACTACGAGTCGATCAACGTCCACGGCAATCCCGCCGGAATGGAAGAGCTGCGCAAGCTCGGCGCGCGCAGCGTGCCCGTCGTCTCGCGCGGCGACCGGTTCGTCTTCGCGCAGACGCTCACCGACGTCATCAAGTTCCTCGACCTGAAGGTGAAGCTGCAGGATCGGCTGAGCCCCGCGGAGCTGATCGGCAAGCTCAACATAGTCCTCCCCGCCGCGGCGAGATACGTGAGGCAGATCCCGTCCGAGTGCCTGGAAAAGCCGTTCCGCAACCGCAATCGGCCGATCCGCATTCTCGCGCACCACGTATTCCGGATCCCCGAGGGGTTCCTCGAGTCGATGCAGGACGGCCGAGAACTGACTTACGAGCGGATCATGCAGGAGGCGCCGGGGCTTCGCTCAGGCGAAGACATCGCGCGCTTCGGCGAGGGCGTGCTCGCGCGCGTCAACGACTGGTGGGCGGGACTTTCGGACCGCTCCTGCTCGAGCGAGATGAACACCTACTTCGGCCGCCATTCGATTCACGTGGTGCTCGAGCGCACCACTTGGCACCCTACCCAGCACACGCGCCAGCTGATGTTGATACTCGATACACTGAACATCGAGCCCGACCGCAGGCTCACGGCGCAAGACCTTGCAGGGCTGCCGCTGCCCGACAAGGCATGGGACGACGAAAAGGAGGCGGCATGAAAAAAGCACTGGTAGTGTTGGCAACGGCGGCTCTGAGCTTTGGCGCTCAGGCACAACAGCGCAATTTCGACGCCGTACAGATCAAAACCACGAAGGTGGCCGAGGGCGTCTACATACTGGAGGGGGAAGGCGGCAATATCGGGGTCTCGGCGGGTGAAGACGGTGTGTTCCTCATCGATGATCAGTACGCGCCGCTCACACCAAAGATCCTCGCCGCTGTGAAGGAGATCTCGGACAAGCCAGTCCGCTTCCTCATCAACACGCACTGGCACGGCGACCACACCGGCGGCAACGAGAACCTAGGTAAGGCCGGGGTCGTCATCGTCGCGCAGGATAACGTCTACAAGCGCCTGTCGGCCGGCGGCGTGATCCAGATGCTGAAGCAGAACTATGCGCCCGCGTCGAAGGCGGCGCTGCCTATCATTACCTTCAACGATACGGCGACGCTTCATCTGAACGGCGACGACGTCACTGCGTACCATCTGCCGCCCGCTCACACCGACGGAGACTCGTACGTGCAGTTCCGCAAGGCGAACGTGGTTCACACCGGCGACGTTTTCGCCTCCTACCGCTACCCGTTCATCGACCCTGAAAGCGGCGGCTCGGTGAAGGGCGTAATCCGTGCGACCGACATCCTGCTGAAATTGCTCGACGACAACACCAAGGTCATTCCGGGTCACGGCGGACTCTCGCGCAAGAAGGACGTGCTCGCCTATCGCAAGATGATCGCGACAGTCGTCGGAAGAATCGAGCCTATGGCGAAGGCCGGCAAGTCGCTCGAGCAGGTGCTCGCGGCGAAACCCACGCGCGAATTCGACGAGGAATGGGGCAAATTCAGGAAGCCCGAAGCATTCGTCGAGATCGTCTACAACGGGCTCGCACCGCGGAAGAAATAGAAGCAGGAAGAGGGAGAGCATCGTGCCGCGAGTAGTCAGGGGTGAACAAAGGCTGGAAGGAGTATTACTGGAAACCCTGGCGCAAGTACTTCGCCCGCCGCTAGCTTTCCAGCCGAGAGAGTAAGAGGTCAGAGTCGGACGATTTCAGTCCGCGGCTGGAATTGTTGCGGGCTTCACGCTGCGCCGGCGAAATCTCCGCCCTCATCGAGTTCGGAAAAGCGCACCGGCAACACTTCCCTCGTGGCAAGTTTGCCGCTCTCGGATTTCTCCACGAGCACGAGATGCTGTTTCTCCGGAATCCCGGTCGGGATCACCATTCTGCCGCCGGGCTTGAGCTGCGCGAGGAGCGGCGGCGGAATCAGGTCAGGGGCGGCGGTAACGACGATCTTGTCGAAGGGTGCGTGCTCGGCCCAACCGTAGTAGCCGTTGCCGACGCCTATCTCGATGTTGCGGTACCCGAGGTCCCGCAGCCTTCGCCGGGTGTCGAGAGCGAGCTCCTCGATGAGCTCGATGCTGTAGACTCGATTCACGAGTTTCGAGAGTACCGCGGCTTGATAACCGACACCGGCGCCAACCTCGAGCGTCACGTCCTCCGGCCGGGGCTCGAGCAGATCGGTCATGAGCGCGACGATGAAAGGTTGCGAGATCGTCTTGCCGTAACCGACCGGCAGCGGAGAGTTGAGATAGGCGTACGCTTGCAGGTCCGGGGGCACGAATTCGTGTCGGGGGACGCTGCCCATCACTTCGATCACCCGTGGGGCGAACGCGGATTTTCCGAGCTGCGCCGTGAGGAACACGGTGTCGGCCACAATCTCGGCGATCATCCGCTGGCGCATCAGATCATGCTGCCGGTTCTCCATCGCACTGTCGCGCTAGTCTGCCGGATTCATGAAACTGCTCTCCACCGAAGTTCAATTCACGACAGCAATTGAGCTGTATCCGCTTTGAGACTCGCCCCAATCTACGTTCAGTGCAAAGACGGCTTTTTCAGCAAGGTCTGGCGGTCAGCGGAGGAGGCGGCGACTCGCGACACGGAACCCTCGCGCACCAAGGTGAGAGGTACTTCGACGCCTGCCGGGCCGATCGTCCAGATCCTTCGAAAGAGATCGGCGAGACCGCTGACTCGGTTTCCCGCAACCTCGATCACGATGTCGCCCACCTGCACCCCGGCGCGTTCCGCCGGACAGCCGCTCGCAAGGCCCGAAACAACGACGTGCCCCTCGACTTCGGTCGCATACAGGCCGAGCCAAGGGCGCGCAGGACGCTTCGCGCGGCCGAGCTTGAGCATGTCGTCGAGAATCGGCTCAAGGAGATCTATAGGCACCATCATGTTTCCCTGCACGGTGCGGCCGCCCAATTCTTCCTGAACCATCAACGAGCCTATGCCAAGCAGCTTTCCTTCAGAATCGATCAACGCAGCGCCGCTCCAGTGCGGATGCGCCGGGGCGGTGAAGAGCGCTTCATCGAGCACGTATTCCCAGTAACCCGCGAATTCGCGCTTGGCGATGAGTTTTGCCCTGAGCGAGTGCCTGCGGCCGCCGTGACCTGCCACCACTACATCCTCGCCGACACTGCACGACGCGGAATTGCCCAGCGCAAGCGCCGGAACATTCAGCTTTCCCAAGGCCTGCACCAGTCCGAATCCGGTCGGCTGATCATAGGCGATAGCGTGGCCCGGAACGGCGTTACCCCTGTTCGTGTTCAGCCACAGAGTAGAGGCTTCGGTGACCAAATAGCCGATGGTGAGAACGAGCCCGTCATCGCGAATGACGACGCCGTTGCCGACCCGTTCCGTGCCGAGTATCCCGGCCGTGAATGCATCTTCAGGGACTTCGGCACGCAACAGAACCACCGAGTCCAGAGCCGCCTCGAGGTCAAAGCGCGCTTCCTCGGCACTAGGTTGCATCTCGGGCGGAAACGCCCAGTTACTCAGGTCCGCCATGGGATACGGGCTCGATTCCTGGCGTTCATTCTATGGCAGCGCCCGGCTTTGTGTCAGCTTCCGCGCAGGAATTTCCCGGTACACTTCTCCCAAAGGAGCGACCGTGAACATTCCGCTCAGCATTGCGATGGCTTCCAATCCGAGGACTTGGCCGATTTTCGACGGCAAAGTCAAACCGGATGGGATTGCACTCATTCCGAGCCCGGTGCATCCGTCCGAGTTGTTCTGGCGGCAGCTGCGCTTTGCCGATTTCGATGTCTCTGAAATGTCGTTTTCCTCGCTCTTGATGGCCAAATCGAAGGGCGACGAGCGTTGGGTCGGCCTGCCGATCTTCACCACCAGAAAATTCTTCCACGCGGAAATCCTGGTGAGAAAGGATTCCGGCATCGAACAGCCCGGCGACCTGAAGGGGCGGCGCGTCGGCGTTCCCGAGTACCAGCAGACTGCCGCGCTGTGGACGCGCGGGGTGCTCGAGCACGAGTTCGGCGTCGCGCCGAGGGACATGCAGTTCTGGATGGAGCGGACTCCGTCGCACAGCCATCGCGGCGCGATGGGTTTCACACCACCGCCCGGCGTGACCATCCACCAGATCCCTCCCGAGAAGAACCTCGGATCGATGATGCTCTCGGGGGAACTCGAGGCGGCCATCCACTATCTCGTGGATCCCAACCTCGTGGATAGGAGCACCGCCGACCTGTGGAATCATGCGGACATCAAATCGCTCTTTCCAGATCCGTTGGCCGAAGGCATCCGCTATTACCGCAAGACCGGCATTTTTCCCATCAACCACGGAATGGTGATTCGCAGAGAGATCGTCGAGAAACACCCATGGGTCGTACTGAATCTACACAAGGCGTTCGAACGCGCGAACGAAATCGCGAACCGTGAGCGTCTGGAGCACGTTCACTATCACCTTGCCTCGGGTCTGCTGTCGCGCGAAGCGGGAGAAGCGCTCCGCGCGCCGCTCGTGCAACACGGCATCAAGGGTAACCGCAAAGTCCTCGAAACTGCCGCGCGCTACTCGCACGAGCAGGGTCTGACACCGCGGCTGTTGGACCTCGAGGAGATCTTTGCGGCGAACGCGATGGAGCAATGATTGCGGGGCCGCGGCGGTCAGGCCGTCGCGGCTTTCTTGCCGAGGAGAGCCTCGCGGAAACGGTGCTTCAAATGGGCGCCGTCTCGAGGCGGCAGAACGAGCGGCAAAGTCTCGGGCCGTACCTTCACCTGAAAGAAGAGCGGGCCCCTGCCCCGATACACCGCCGCCCGTAGAGGCGCGATCTCGGAGTTGCTTCGAACGATGCGCGCGTCGGCGAACCCGCACGCCCGAGCGACCGCGGCAAGATCGACCCCGTGAGCGGTATGCGTTTCTTGCATACCGGTCTCGCCGTAGCGCTCGTTGTCGAGGACTACGACGGCAAGATTGCGCGGACGTTGCGAGCCGATAGTGGCGAGACTTCCCATGCCCATCAACATCTCGCCGTCCCCGGTAACGACGAGGACGCGGCGTGCAGGCTGCGCCAGCGCGAGCCCCAGTCCCATCATGCACGCCGAGCCCATTGCTCCCCAGAGAGGGAAGGTCAGCGGATCATCGCCGGCTGCTGTGCAGTCCCACGCGGCCGAACCCAGCCCGGCGACGACGAGAAGTCCTCCGCGCCGATCGAGCAGCGCGCGAACGATCTTGCGTCGATCGAGCTGCGGGGCGGTCAAGGTTTGTCCTCGAAAGTTTTCGTACCAATCATGCGCTGGCCGATGAGGACCGCCGCCGCGGCGTAGCCTTCAAAAGCGAGTCTCGCTGCGGCAGTCACGGTGGCAAGGGCGTCTTCCGCGCGTTCAAGCCGGAGTGTGCGCACCCCGCTTAACCGCAGGACATCCGGCGTCGTCTGTCCCATCGGAATCTGCCACGGATTGAACTCGCCCCATTCACCGCGCATCGTCACCACAATCAGCAACGGAAAGCCGCAATTCGAAGCGAGGGTCAGCGTATTGATACAGTTGCCGACACCGCTCGATTGCATGAGGAGCGTGGCGCGCTCACCGCCCAGCCAGGCGCCAGCCGCCAGGCCGATGCCCTCCTCCTCCGTTGTGAGCGGGACGACCGCCATGTCCCTGTCTGCGTGGCACAGGTCGATCAGGCGCTTGTGACCCGCATCGGGCACATATGAGACTTGCCGCACGCGCTGCGATTTGAGCGCGCGATAGATCGCGGCAGGCCAGTCGATAGCCGCGGTTGACCGCGCGTTCGATGTCTTACCTGGCAAGATTCCTCCCTATCGAGCAACGGATTCGGCGACTTGAACGACACTGAGGCCGTCGTGCACCAAGCCGTCTGCGCTGGACTGAAACTCCTTGCGAGGCGGACGCCACCGCACGCACGGGCTTGGGTATGATTGCATGTTGGCCGGAAAACCACTCATCTCCGAAGGAGCCCACGTGAAACTCTACTACCACCCCGTATCCACGACCAGCCGCCCCGTGATGCTGTTTATCGCCGAAAACGGAATCGACTGCGAGCTGAAGTTCGTCGACTTAATGAAGGGCGAACACTACCAGCCGGAATATGTGGCAATGAATCCCAACCGCCTTGTCCCGATGCTCGAGGACGGTGATTTTCGCCTGACCGAAAGCTCGGCGATTCTCAAGTATCTCGCCGAAAAGATCGGCTCCCCCACATACCCGAAAGAGCTGCGCGCACGGGCCAAGGTCAATGAAATGATGGATTGGATCAATACGCAGGTCTGCCGCGAGTTCGCCTATGGGCTCGTCTACCCGCAGATATTCCCCACCCACAAACGGCGCAGCGACGAGGCGCATGCGGCCACCATCGCCTGGGGAAAGGAAAAAGCCCAGGGATGGCTGAAAGTACTTGATGAGAATCTGCTGGGGCCGAAGAAAAAATACCTCTGCGGAGACCAGATTACCGTCGCGGACTATTTCGGAGGTCCATTCGTAGCTCTCGGCGAGATCGTGCGCTGCAACTACTCCGAATTTCCGAACGTGAGTCGTTGGCTGGGTCGGATGAAGGAACTGAAGAATTGGGCCAAGGTGCACGAAATTTTCTACGGGTTCGCCGCCTCGCTGAAGGACAAATCTTTCGAGGCTGTTTGACGGGCGCCGGGCCGGGATCCGTCCGCGGCGGGCGGCTTACCACCGCTGGCGATGCCGGTACCAGGGTTTTGCCGGGACCTTTTTCTTCGGGGTTTCTTCCAAAGCGCCCGGCGAGTTTTCCTGGGCGGCAACGCGATCTTCTTTGGGCGGCGGAGGCTGCTGTCTTGGGGCGCCCGCCTTTGGCGCGGTGGATTTCTTCTTTGGCGTGGCGGACTTGCTCGGTTTCGAATCGAGCATTTTTCGCAACCGGCTCAGCTTGAGCCGGATCGAATCCGCTATTTTCTTGGCCATGGCGAGCCTGTTTCGGCAGATGACGGGGCCCGGGCATTCTATTACATCGCAGGAATCCTGCGGTTGCTGGGTATTGCCTGCGATTCCGTGGTTCAGGATGCGCGTCCGCCGCCCGCCGATTTTCCCGGAGCCCAAGCGGCGCTCGAGGCGAATAAGATAGAAGACGGCAATTTCCCGGGGACCAGAGGCGATGGCGACGTACGCAATTGGCGACGTTCAGGGTAGTTTCGATGAGCTGCAGGCACTCCTTGACGCGTTTGAATTCGACCGCGCAAGGGATCGCCTATGGTTCGTCGGAGACCTCGTTAACCGCGGGCCGGCTTCGCTTGCCACTCTGCGGTTCGTGCGCGATCTGGGCGATTGCGCGCTCGCAGTGCTCGGCAATCACGATTTGCACCTGCTCGCGCTCGCTCACGGCTACGCCAAGCCCCGCGGGGACGACACGCTAGGGAACGTGCTTGCGGCCCCGGATCGCGTTAGCCTGCTGGAGTGGCTGCGACATCGACCGATGATTCACGTCGAGACCCACTACACGCTTGTCCACGCAGGACTCCTGCCGCAATGGGACGTCACGACGGCGAAAGCGCTTGCCGAAGAAGTCGAGGCCGAGCTGCGCGGACCCCGGCACGGAGTATTTCTTTCGCAACTCTACGGCTCGCGTCCGGACCGCTGGGACGACCGATTGCGCGGGGCCGACCGACTACGGGTCATCGTCAACGCAATGACCCGCCTGCGCTTTTGCACTTCTGAAGGGGTCATGGACTTGCACACCAAGGGTGAAACGGCGAAGGCTCCCGCCGGGTACCTGCCGTGGTTCGACGTGCCGGGCAGAAAAAGCGCCGGATGCACGGTAATCTGCGGCCACTGGTCCGCGCTCGGTCTGCGCATCCAGCCCAATCTTCTTGCACTCGACTCGGGCTGCGTTTGGGGAGGAGAGCTCAGCGCTATTCGCCTTGAGGACCGGCACTTGTATCGCGTCCCTTGCGCGGGGAATGCCCAGCCTGCGGAGCAGGCACACCCAGCGCCGCGGCAATAGCGGCCTCGGCCTTTTCCGCAAGCGAGCGGCGCGTCTGTGCTCGTACCGGAATCGGCGCGAGAAGATTGAGTTCCGCGACCATGTGGCGTGTCGAGACTATGGTCCAGACCGATTCGAGGAGCGAGGTTTCGCCGACGTAGCCGGCTGCATCGGTGTGCCGGCCCGAGCGGTCTAGATAGCGAAGCGCGACCGGCTGCAGCGTAGCCGCCGCGTCGAGGGCCGGCTGGAACAGCGCCGAGTGGAAGCGTTCGAGGCTCCGCCCAAAGGTCGTGGTTCCTTCTGGGCAGACCGCAATCAGGGTACCGCGCTCCAGTTCAGTGGCGACTGCCTGGCGAGCATGGCGCGCCGCTGAGCGCTTGCCGCGCTCGATGTACAGAGTGCCGACCAACGTGCACAACCATCCCACGATCGGCCAGCTGCGGACTTCCGATTTTGCGATGAAGGTCGCAGGGAAACGCGCATCGATCACGAAAATATCGAGCCACGAAATGTGATTGAGGACGAGCATGCAGCGATCGGGGAGCTTTCCCGGGGCGTTTCGCTCGCGCACAGATACGGAAAGAATGGAGAGTAGCTTTCCCGACCAGCGGCGCTTCTGCGACTGCTGCGCTGCGTAGGAGAGTTGTGGGTAGCGCAGCCACGCGACGGCAAGCCCGCGGATCAGATGAAGCGCGAGCCTCGCCAAACGAAGCAGGCGCAGCGGAATCGGAGTGCGGTTGGCCGCCATCTGTACCGTCCTCTGCGTCGAGCCGGACGGTGATTTTACCGTTTTGTTGGCGAAAGGGCCGGGGACAGGGAGAGGCGCGGAAAACGAACGCCTCTTTTCCGGGAGCCTAGTCAGTGATTCGGATCTTGCAGTATCCGGCCGCCGCAACTGTCAGCACCACGAGAATTTGCCGTTTCATATTTTTCTTCCTAAAGGTCGGACCCAAAATTTCGTCGGAACAGACGCCCGATTTCATCGCGACTCGTTAAATGGTTCTGTCCCCCACGCGACGCAATTTTGATCGCACCCATGGTCGACGCAAGTCTGCCGGTCTTGGTCCAATCGAATCCCGCTGCGATCCCGTAAAGGAGACCGGCACGATACGCGTCGCCGCAACCGGTGGGGTCCGCAATTTCTGCTGCTTTGACGCAAGGAATCTCGATCCGTTGGCCGTTTGCGTAGATGACGGATCCTTCTGCGCCTCTAGTCAGAACGAGCGCCTTGAGCCGTTGTGCGATTTCGTCGAGAGTGCGGCCGGTACGCTCCTCCAGAAGTCGACCTTCGTAATCGTTTACGGCGACGTAGGTGGCCTGTTCTACGAACGCGAGCAACTCTTCGCCGGAGAACATCGGCAGCCCCTGGCCGGGGTCGAAAACGAACGGGACACCAAGTTCGGCGAGCTCGCGAGCGTGTTGCAGCATGCCTTCACGCCCGTCGGGTGCGACGATCGCAAGACGCACACCCAGTTTCCTCACAATATTGTTCAGATGCGAGGAATTCATTGCTCCAGGATGAAAGGCTGTGATTTGATTGTCGTCGAGATCGGTCGTAATGAATGCCTGTGCGGTGAGGGTGCTGGGGACCCGGCGCACATGGTCCAGCGTGAGGCCGAGCCGTTCGAGCCGTTCGATATACGGCTGAGAATCGTCCCCTACTGTCGCCATGATCAGCGGATCAGATCCTAAGAGTTTCAGGTTGTAGGCGATATTGCCTGCACAACCGCCGAACTCGCGTCGGAGTTCGGGCACGAGGAACGCTACGTTCAGGATGTGGATCTGTTCGGGCAGGATGTGCTCGCGAAAGCGGCCGCGAAACACCATGATATTGTCGTATGCGATCGAACCGCAGATCAAAGTGGACATGAATTTCCTACAAATAGAATAAGTAGAGCCGATATCCGGTCGCCTTGAGCGCCGCAGCCTCGACGTAAACCCGGATCTGCAATTCGCTTCCCGCCGCCAAACCGGGCTCCGGGCGAGCGCTCTGCGGGGAGTATTCCCTCGGCATCAATACGCGTCGCGCCACGGTCTGGCCTTGGGCACTAGTGAGGCTCAGCTCCAAAGCGGGATACGCCTGGATGAAGCCGGCGCGGTTCCGAAGTGTTGCGGTTAGCACCATTACACTCGGATGAGTACCGTCTGCTTGCAGATCCGATGACTCGATGCTAAGCAGCTCCGCACGGCGCGGTAGCGGCACGTCGCACCCAACTTCGACGCACAAGCGCTGGATAAAGGACTTTGCTTCCGGGAGCAGCACTGCGATCTCTCCGCGGTAACGGTAAGCGCCTTGCGTTCCGAGCATGATCAACAGAAACACGCTTGCTAGCCACCAGAGGCGGCTCGGACGTTCCCGGGATTGCGGCCCAAAGCCAAATGAAAGATCCCTTGGGCTGTGGAGACCGAGGGCGATGTCGGTCGGACTCGGAGGCGACTCCACATTCTCCGCCCGACGACTGGACACGTCCGAACTCAGCGCGGCGAGCGCGTCGAACATGGCACCGCAACGCCCGCAACGAACTTGGCCTCCTTTGGCGCGAAGTTGTGGTTCGGTTACGCGAAACGCCGTTGCGCATGTTGGGCAGCGCGTGATCATGCTCACAGCCGTACCCCTGAAAGGCATACCCAGCCATCCGCCTCCGCGGGTGGCGCGAATGCGATCCATGGCGCGTAGCTCTTCTCGACCTCGCGTGCCTGACCCGAAAGAATGCCCGAAAGGGCAATCCGCCCGCCTCGTGTGCAGCGTGACGCGAGCGCCGGAGCGAGCAGCATCAGTGGATTGGCGAGGATATTGGCGACCACGATATCTGCGGTGAACGAAAGTGGCGTGCGAGCGTCGAGGAATTCGACCGCAACGCCGTTCCGCCTCGCGTTGGCTCGGGCCACAGCTAGTGCATCGGGATCGATGTCTACGCCAACGGCACGACTCGCGCCCAACTTCATTGTAGCGATTGCCAATATACCGGAACCACAGCCGTAGTCGAGAACGGTTTCGCCGCCAGCGACGGTTCGGTCAAGCCATTGCAGGCACAAACGCGTGCTTGGGTGACCTCCGGTACCGAAGGCAAGCCCGGGATCGAGCACGAGATTGATCGCTTCGAGTTCGGGCGGCGCGTGCCAACTCGGCACGACCCACAGGCGCGCCGACACGCGGATCGGCCCAAACTGTTCCCTCGATTTCGCCAACCAATCCTCGTCCGGGATACCACGCAGCTCGTGAATTGGGACTGCGATGCCAGCCACTGCGCATGCGCGAATGAGTACCTGTTCTGGATTCTGGTGGACTTTGCACAGAGCGGTCAGAATCACCCGTGGCCAAAGGGCGGATTCAGGCGACGCGTCGAAGTGCAGGTCCTCCACCCCCGTGCCTGGATAGACACTTTCATACATTACTGAAAGCGCGCCTGCTTCAAGCAACGCATCGGAGAGGCGATCGACCTCCTCCGCCTGCAGTTCCAGGACGAGCTCGGTCAACGTCACCGCGTTCGGCTCCCTACTTTACGGCTTCATGCTTCTTGTGCTGAGCGAGTTTTTGCTCGAGGTAGTGAATGTTCACCCCTCCTCTGATGACGCGACTGTCAAGCAGGAGTTCCTGGTGAAGCGGGATGTTGGTCTGGATACCCTCAATTACCATCTCCGAAAGCGCGATACGCATGCGCCGAATCGCCTGGTCGCGGCTCGCTCCGTAGGCAATGACCTTGCCGATCAGCGAGTCGTAGTTGGGCGGTACGACATAGCCCTGGTAAATGTGCGTGTCAACCCGGATACCAGGTCCCCCCGGGGGATGGTAGGAAGTTATGCGCCCTGGCGACGGCGTAAAGCGGAACGGATCTTCTGCGTTGATGCGGCACTCAATGGCGTGACCGCGGAATTCGATATCTTTCTGCCGGACCGAAAGTCGCTCACCGGCAGCGACGCGGATCTGTTCCTGTACGATGTCGACACCCGTGATCATCTCAGTGACCGGATGCTCAACCTGGATGCGGGTGTTCATCTCGATGAAGTAAAACTCACCTTCCTCGTAAAGGAATTCGAAAGTTCCGGCCCCGCGGTAACGGATCTTGCGGCAGGCCTCTATGCAGCGATCGCCCACGCGAGCGCGCAGCTTTGGTGTCATTTCGGGAGCGAGAGCCTCTTCCATCACCTTTTGGTGCCGCCGTTGCATTGAGCAATCTCTCTCGCCGAGGTAAATCACATTCTTGTGTCCGTCGGCGAGCACCTGTACCTCGATGTGACGTGGGTTCTCGAGATATTTTTCCAGGTACACGGTAGGGTTTCCGAATGCCGCTTCGGCCTCGCCCCGCGTGACGCTTATCGCGCTCTTGAGCGCCGCTTCCGTGTGCACCACGCGCATCCCGCGCCCGCCTCCTCCGCCCGCCGCTTTCACGATGACCGGATAGCCGATCTTCCGCGCGATCTTCAGGGCTTCCTCTGGAGCGTCGGGCAGAGGCCCCTCCGAGCCGGGGACACATGGCACTCCGGCACTGATCATGACCTGTTTGGCGTTTACCTTGTCGCCCATCAATCGGATGGTTTCCGCCTGTGGGCCGATAAAAATGAACCCGCTCTTGTCTACGCGCTCGGCGAAGTCTGGGTTCTCGGCCAAAAATCCATAGCCTGGATGAATCGCCTCGGCATCGGTCACCTCTGCTGCGCTGATGATCGCCGGGATATTGAGGTAGCTTGCGTTGGACGGGGCCGGTCCGATACACACCGACTCGTCGGCGAGCTTTACATATTTTGCCTCGCTATCCGCTTCGGAATGCACGACAACGGTCTTGATTCCCATGTCGCGACAGGCGCGCTGGATGCGGAGAGCGATCTCACCCCGGTTGGCGATCAGTATCTTCTCGAACACGCGTCGTTAGCCGATCATCATCAGGGGTTCGCCGTACTCGACCGGCTGGCCATTCTCGACCATGATGGCCTTGATCACGCCGTCCTTGTCTGCTTCGATTTCGTTCATCAGTTTCATTGCCTCGATAATGCAAATCGCCTGTCCAGCCTTGACGGTGTCTCCAACCTCGACGAAAGGTTTCGCGCCGGGGGAGCCCGCCCGATAGAACGTCCCGACCATCGGCGACTTAACGAGATGGCCTTCAAGCGATGTTGGCGCTTCAGCGGCAGCGACCGTGGGGGCCGTAGCGGCAGGGACAACCGTCTTGGCGTCGGACGGCCCCGCTGTTACGGGAGGCGAGGGCAAGACTACCAATTCCCTGCCGCCCGGGGCTCCTTTAACGATCTTCACCTTCTCTTCGCCTTCGGTCACTTCGAGTTCAGCGATACCCGATTCCTCGACGAGGTCGATCAATTTTTTTAGTTTGCGCAGATCCAAGCTACCTCCTTCCGATCGCGTTCGTTCGGGCGCACGGTGCCTCGGCTAGGGAAAGTCCCTTTGCTCTGAAAGGGTTCCAGGGTGACCCTGGCATGTCTTGCGACCTCGGTTAGGGGGCTCGCTAATGGTCTCGATGCTCTCCCTACCGTGGATTCCCGGCACGCGTCTGCCCAGCATGTTGAGATTGGGACCGTGAATGAGGAGAATTTTCCTTGGTTTCTGCCAGCCTGCCCCGGAGGATCGCCTTTGTGTGGCCATTGCCAGGAGTTTGCCGCAGATACGTGAAATTGTCCAGAAATCGGCGGATTTTGAAGAAAGATAAACGAGGTAGACGAATCAGCCGAGCGTCGCGTAATGACAAACCTGGCGAGAGGCCAACCCTTCGCGCACCCCCAGGTTCTATGCGCAATCCAATTTCGAAATTATGGTAACCCTTTGAGTCATTTTAATAGAGGATAAGGTATGTTACAGAAATTTAGACGGAGTTCACTGCCGATTTAAGGCGTCTTCTAGGAATTGCTGCGGTGTATCGTGCGATGCAGACCCTCAGCCTAAAGGAACCTTAGGTCCCTTACACCCACCCTCACATCCATCGTTGCAGCGGAGCCATGTTATCTGCGGAGGAGCTGAGCCACCGCGTCAATCCCGGCACGCTCAATCGGTCGCCCTGAAGACGTAGTCTTCTGGGCGACGCGCTCTTCATTCAGGGTGAAGATCGCCAGATTGAGCGGCAAGCCTTGCCAGTCGAGCTTGAGCACGGATACTGCGCGTGCCTGGTCCCCCGCGAAGCACCGTTGGTCTGTGATGTCATATGTAATGTTGCGGCCCAGGAGGAAAAGCTCCACCGCCTTTCCGTCGTCGGTGAATAGTTGGAGGTCGATGTCGCTGTAGCGTCCGGCTGTACCCTTGAGAACCGCACCTGCCAGATGGGGACGGAATCGCTCGAGAAGGCGCATTACCTCAAGCGCCCGCTCGCGCAAGTACTGGATGCGCTCGCGCTGTTCCTCACCTTGATAGAGCGACTGGTAGGCCCGGAGCTCCATCTCGATCTCGTCGTTTTTCGGCAGCGACTGAGTGTCCTCCGCACCCAACTGCCGCGCGGCCTTGCGCTTCGCCAAGGCGAAATCCTCGATGCCGTCCTCCGCCATCATGCGCGCGGTGGCCTCAGCTATACGCGCGCGCATTCGTTGCTGCTTGGTCTTGTTATCTTTTGGCATTGCGGAAAATAACAGGCGGGGGCGAATGATGATAGCGCAGCCGGAAAACGCGACGAAGTGGGCTAAAATCGTCCACTTTCACTTCCACGCGTCACCGCCCTTGGACGGCATAGCGCCCCTACACGCCCGTGCACATCCATATCCTCGGCATTTGCGGTACTTTCATGGGCGGAATCGCTGCGATCGCAAAGGCAGCAGGCCATCGCGTGACCGGGTGCGATTCGAATGCATATCCGCCCATGAGCACGCAGCTCGTCGCGGAGGGTGTCGCACTGACTGCTGGCTTCGGGGCGGACCAAGCCTCGCTGAAACCCGATCTGTGGGTGGTTGGGAACGTGGTCACGCGAGGGAATCCCCTGATGGAGGCGATACTTGATCGAGGCGATCCCTACATTTCGGGCCCCCAATGGTTGGCGGAAAATGTCTTGCGCGGTAAGCGCGTGCTCGCTGTATCTGGGACGCACGGGAAAACGACGACCTCCTCCATGCTCATGTGGATTCTTGAGGATGTCGGAATGGAGCCCGGATTCCTCATCGGGGGCATCCCAAAGAACCTCGGGATCTCCGCAAAGCTAGGAAAACAAACCGATTTTGTGATTGAAGCCGACGAATACGACACAGCGTTCTTCGACAAGAGATCCAAGATGATCCATTATCATCCCAAAATCGCAGTCGTGAACAATATCGAGTTTGATCACGCAGACATCTTCCGCGATCTAGCAGCGATTGAGACGCAATTTCACCATTTCGTGCGGACGATCCCCAGCTCTGGGAAGCTGGTAGTGAACGGTACCGACTCAGCTGTAGAGCGTGTGCTTACACGCGGTTGTTGGACCGAAGTGGAGCGATTTGGAACAGCCGCGGGCTGGAGCGCGCTCGCGGCTGGGCATGGAAGCTTCGAGGTGCTAAACAAAGGTGAAACTATTGGCCTGCTGCGCTGGGAACTTCATGGAGATCACAACCAGCAGAATGCGCTTGCGGCGATTGCCGCGGCTCAGGCTGCCGGGGTCGATCCGGAGCGAGCGATTCTGGCACTATCGCGTTTCAAGGGCGTCCGGCGCCGCATGGAATTTCGGGGCACATCAGCAGGGGTCTCCATCTGGGACGACTTTGCCCACCATCCAACCGCGATCGCGGCAACCCTTTCGGGTATGCGAGACCAGGTCGGTGACGCGCGCATTCTCGCCGTGCTCGAGCCGCGTTCCAACACGATGAAAGCTGGCGTCATGAAGGAAAGTCTCCCTGCGAGTCTCGAGCACGCCGACCACGTATTTTGCTACAGCGCAGACCTTGGCTGGGACCCCCATGTAGCACTCGCGCCGCTTGGTGCTCGCGCGAGCATCGAAGGGAATATGGAACGGCTCATCGGTGCTATCGTCAACGAGGTGCGACCCGGCGATCACGTGCTCGTGATGTCAAACGGGGGGTTCGGGGGTATCCATGAACGCTTGCTTGCGGAGCTCTCAAAACGAAAGGCTCCGACGGCCCGGGCATGATCGTCTCAGCGACCGGGCATGATCATTTATCTGCACGGGTTCAATAGTTCGCCGCAATCGAGCAAGGTACAGTATTTCAGGCGATATCTGGATCAGCGAGGCAGAGGCAGGAAATTTGTCTGCCCGCAATTGCTCCACTTGCCGGATCTGGCTGTGGCGGTTGTCGAGGCCGAGATAGCCCAGCGGCCCAAGGGAAACATCACGCTGGTAGGAAGTTCGCTCGGGGGGTACTACGCGACGTGGTTTGCCGAAAAACACGGTCTGCGCGGTGTTGATCAATCCGGCGATTGATCCGCATATAGGGCTGCGTACCCGCCTCGGCCCGCAGCGGCGCTACCATGGCGGCGGGGAAAGCTACGAGCTTACCGAAGAACATTTACGGCAATGGAAGAGCCTTCTCGTGGCCGAAGTACATCCCGAGCGTTACCTTCTTTTGGTCGAAACAGGGGACGAGGTGCTCTACCGAATGGCGGTAAAAAAGTACTTGGGTGCGAAGCAGATCGTGGTGCAGGGAGGAGACCATACCCTTGCAAGCTTTCCGGCGCACATTCCACTAATCCTGGAATTTGCCGGCATGGACGTCACTTCAACACTTTCCATACCGATTTCCCGTCTTTGAGCGCGTAGCGCGCCACCGCCTTTTCGTCGAATTCGAATCCAAGGCCCGGCGTTTTCGGTAGCATCAGCATTCCGTCTTTGGTCTGGAGCTGTCTATCGATGAGACGCCGGAAATTGAGTACCTGGTCGTCGGGAAAGAATTCGACGTAACGCGCGTTAGGCGTCGCCGCGACGAGCTGCGCGTGCAGGTCGTGAAACCAGTGAGGGCATACGGTCACGCCGTAGCTCGATGCAGTCGCAGCGATTTTTCTCCATTCAGAAACCCCGCCGCACACCAAAGCGTCGGTCTGCAGGATCTGCGCGGCTCCCTTGTCGAGGATTTCCTTGAAATGCCAGCGCCCGGTGCCGATCTCGCCGGTCGCCACCGTTACGCGCGTGAGTCTTGCAAGACGCGCATGGTTGTCGATGTCATCGGGAAAGAACGGCTCCTCGATCCAATAGGGGTCGTAGAGCTCGAAGCGCTCCATGTACCGCATTGCCGTAGGCAGATCGTGCCAGGAGTTGTTTGCATCCAGCATCAACTCGACCTCGGCTCCGATCGCGTCGCGCGCCGCCTTGACCCGGGCCTCTTCCTCCTTGGGCGAGAGGCGCCCCACTTTCATCTTTACGGCGTGAAAGCCTGCCCTCACATAACCGGCCATTTCCTCGCCCAGCTTTTTCGGCGTCTTGCCGGGAAGGTAGTAACCACCGCTCGCGTAAGCAGGGACGGAGTCGTCCGTGGCGGCGCCCAGGTATTTGTACAAAGGCAGTCTTGCTGACCGCGAGTTTAGATCCCAAAGCGCGCAGTCGAGGATCGAAATCGCACGCATGACGCTACCAGAACGCCCGTGCAAGAGGGTCTCTTGGAACATCCGCTGCCACAAAGCTTCGACGAGCAGGGTGTCGCTGCCGAGCAAGATCGGGGCAAGCAAATGCTCCACGGCATGTGCGACGAGAGTTCCTGCGGAGGACCCCGCATAGCAAAATCCGATCCCCTCGAAATCTCCCGCTCTCACCTTGACAAGACCATAGTCGCGTGCCCATACCGTGCGCGTGGCAAAGCTCGTCGCGTTGTCTAGCGGCACGCGGGCGGTGGCTACAGAAATCGACTCGATCTTGGCCATGTCTGTCTAAGTTCCGAGGTTGTCTGCGCAGGGGGGGCAGGAGCAACGCTACTATATAATTATGGCATCCATTGGGCTGGCGCGATGCGTCTCGCCCGCGGTTCACCCAGTTTATGAACGTTCTCTACGAAGAAAACGGCGCATTCAAGGTCGCCGCCGTGCTCGCCGACGGCGATACGTCCCTGCAGGTCGAGGCGCCACACGGCAAGCGCGCCAAGATCAAAGCAAAGGATGTACTCCTGCGCTTTCAGGAACCCGGAGCTGTACAGTTCCTTGCTCAGGCAGAAGAGCTCGCTCGCGGAATAGAAACTGATTTCCTTTGGCAGTGTTGCGATATGAACGAATTCGGATTTGCAGATCTCGCGCGCGAGTACTGCGGCCGAACTCCGTCGGCAGTGGAATCAGCCGGTATCCTCGTGAAGCTGCATTCTGCGCCGGTATATTTTTATCGCAAGGGCAGGGGGCGATACCGCGCAGCGCCGTCCGAGACCTTGCGTACGGCGCTTGCCGGCATCGAAAAGAGGGAAAAGCAGAAACTGCAGGTCAATGAGTGGGCTGAGCAGCTCGCTCGCGGCGAGCTTCCCGAGGAGTTCCGGCCGTTCCTCAAACAGCTCCTGTACAGACCCGATCGCAACCGGCCGGAAAGCAAAGCGCTCGAGGAAGCTTCCGGAAGAACCGGATTGTCTGCGGCAAGACTGATCGAGCGCTGCGGCGCGCTGCCCTCTAGCCACGAGTATCACCTCGACCGCTTTCTGTATGAATACTTTCCACGGGGAATAGGTTTTCCCTCGGGGATTGGGGTCAACGAACCCCGGGACCTGCCCCTTGCCGAATCCCACGCATTCAGCCTTGACGACGCGGACACGACAGAAATCGATGATGCCTTCTCCCTTCTCCCCCTTGCTGGCGGTCGATTTCGCGTCGGAATCCACATTGCCGCCCCGGCGCTCGGGTTCGCACCTGGATCGCCGCTCGATGCTGTCGCACGCGCGAGGTTGTCTACGGTATACATGCCCGGCCGCAAGATCCCCATGTTGCCGCCCGAAGCGATCGAACGCTATTCCTTGACGGAAGGCGCCGAGCGCCCCTCGCTTTCCCTGTACCTCGACGTACGCGCCGAAGATTTCGCTGTCGAGACTTACCACACACACCTCGAACGCGTGCACATTGCCGCCAACCTCCGCCATCAATCGGTGGAAGCACTCGATACAGCTTTCCTCGCGGAGGCATCGCAAACTGACGTTCCCTATTCGCGTGAGTTAAACACGCTCTGGAAGGTTGCGGTCGCCCTCGGGGGGGCTCGCGGCAAACCCTCTGCGACTCCCGAACGTCCCGACTACACTTTCCGTGTCGCGGGTAGCGGGGAAGATGCGCGCGTCACAGTTTCCGAGCGCCGGCGCGGTACACCGCTAGACAAGCTGGTCTCTGAGCTGATGATTGCCGTTAACGGCCGCTGGGGGAAACTGCTCGACGATCACGACGTCGCGGCGATCTACCGCGTCCAATCCGCGGGTAAGGTAAGGATGACCACATCGGCGATGGCGCATCAAGGTCTTGGCATCAGCCACTACGTCTGGGCGAGTTCGCCCCTCCGCCGGTATGTGGATCTGGTGAATCAGTGGCAGCTTGTCGCGCTCCTTGATGGACAGGAACCGCCGTTTTCTCGCAATGCCGACACCATGCTTGCTGCAGTGCATGATTTCGAGACAACATATGCTGCCTACGATGAATTCCAGAGCCGTATGGAGCACTATTGGTGCTTGAGGTGGCTCCTTCAGGAGTCGATCAATATTGCAGGGGCCGTGGTCGTGCGCGAAAATCTGGTCAAATTCGACGGCCTTCCGCTATACGCAAGGGTGCCGTCGATGCCCGAGCTTGCTCCGGGCACAGGCGTCGAAATTGCGGTGACGGAGATCGACCTTGTCGAAGCTAATCTTACGTGTGTGTTCCGCAGCCGCAAAGATGCGTCCTAGAGACTAAAGCTCACGGTCTATTGCGTTCATGAGACAAAGCTCGAAAAAGAGCTTAGAATCACATGATTCACAAAGCTTTTAATGGGTCTACCTTGGGTACTCCTAGAGCGGATTCCTACCCGTTGGCGCTAGCGTTGCCGGCGTCGCTTTCGAGACTCGATCCCGAATCGCGGGCGCTGGCAATGGCACTCTCCATCTCGATCGTCCTTCATGCCACCGTACTCTCGATCCATTTCAAGCTGCCCGACACGCTGCGCGGGCTCGCGCCGTCAACGCTAGAAGTTGTGTTGGTCAATTCCAAGAGCCGCACAAGGCCAGCCCGGCCGGAAGCCTACGCTCAGGCGAACCTCGATGGTGGGGGTGACACCGACCTTGATCGCCGAGCGAAATCGCCGCTTCCCGTTCTTCAGCCGGCCGAGCCCGGAAAGGACCTGAAAGAAGCTTCGCGTCGCGTTCAGGAACTGGAGACACGACAGAAACAGCTGCTGTCTCAAACGCAAACCAACAGAAAGCTTGTTGCTCCTGAGCCGAAGCCGAAAGCCGAAACGAAGTCGCAACTTTCGGGAGCAGAACTTGCGGATAGCGCATTGATCGTCGCTCGGATGGAAGCGCAAATCGCACGCCAGATCGAGGAGTACAACAAACGCCCGCGAAAGACATTTATAGGTGCTCGTGCCGCCGAGATTCGTTACGCCCTATATGTGGAAGACTGGCGTCAGAAGATCGAGCGCATCGGAAATCTCAACTATCCGGAGCGAGCACGCGGCAAGATCTACGGCAGCTTGAGACTTACAGTATCGATCAATTCGGATGGCACCCTAGCAGCAATGGATCTGGAGCGATCCTCCGGATACAAGGTCCTCGATGCCGCCGCGGAGCGCATCGTCCAGCTGGCGGCGCCCTATGCAAAATTTCCCGCGGACATCCGCATGGAAACCGACATTCTAGTGATTACCCGCACGTGGCATTTCGCTCGAGGTGACAAGGTATTCAGCGAGTGAGGATGTTTCTCTTCCGCAACGCACGCGGAACGGAACTCGACCGCTCAACGAAGCGCGAATTGAGCGCGCTGCGCGCCCCCGGCTAGGGGCACGCCACTCCTGAATGAGGCTATTGGTCTTGCTGTGGAAGGTATTCTGCTTCGTCACGGGGACGGCGGTCATCGCTCTTGCCATCTACGAGTTCTGGTTCTTTGCGCAGGTGCTGTATTGGGTCGACCACAACCCTTCAACAACACGGATGATGGAAGCGCGCCTGGAAACGCTGCGGCAGAAGAGGCCGCACGCGGTACTCGAGCAGACATGGGCAAACTATGAACATATCTCCGTCCACCTGAAGCGCGCCATCATCGTCGCTGAGGACGCAAAGTTCACCGATCACGAAGGGTTCGACTGGGAGGGTATTCAGCGTGCGATGGAGAAGAACCAGCGGCGCGGAAAAATCGTCGCCGGCGGCTCAACCATTACTCAACAGCTCGCCAAGAACCTGTTTCTTTCGGGCGAGCGCAGCCTCCTGCGCAAAGCCCAGGAGACGATCCTCGCTGCGATGATCGAGGCCGCGATGGACAAGCGCCGTATTTTTGAAATCTACTTGAACGTGGCGGAGTGGGGCGACCACGTGTTCGGAGCCGAAGCTGCGGCACACTACTACTTCGGCGTGGACGCAGGGAGCCTTCAGCCCGAGCAGGCGGCGCGACTGGCTGCGATGCTTCCACGTCCGCGGTACTACGATCGCAACCGCGACTCGGCGTACCTAACGAGCTATAGCGAGAGCATATTGGCGCAGATGTTCGCCGCACAGATTCCTTAGCAAGTTGTTGAGCGCTGCTGCCGAGCGCCGTCCGGCGTTCCTGCTTGCCGCAAGAGCCGGTGGTTATCCCGCTCACGATGATCCGGTTCGGGCGCAATGGCGCTTGGGTCCTCGGTCCCGCGGTGGGTTTTCATTTTCCTCGACTTGGCGACGCTGTTCCTGGTGTGAACCTGGCGAGAGCTAGACACCGGATTCGAGTCGAGCCGAGTCTAGGACATAGAGTCGAACGCAGCGTCTGCCGCGGCGATTGTAGCGGCAATGTCCGTTTCGGAGTGCGCCGCTGAAACGAAACCTGCTTCGTATGCCGAAGGGGCTAGGTACACGCCACGCTCGAGCATGGCGTGGAAAAAGCGGTTGAATGCCACCTTGTCGCATTGCATGACCTCGGCGAAAGTGGTGGGCGGTACAGCGCGAAAAAACAGACCGAACATGCCTCCCACCGACTGGGCTGAGAAAACAACATCGTGGCTGCGAGCTGCAGCCGAGAGTCCGTCGCAAAGCGAACGCGTGGCCTCGGCGAGACGTTCATAGAATCCGGGCGTCTCGAGTTTCTTGAGGGTTGCAAGCCCGGCGGCTACCGCAAGCGGATTACCTGAAAGCGTACCTGCCTGATATACCGGGCCGAGTGGGGCGATCTTCTCCATGATTTCGCGACGACCCCCGAACGCCGCAAGAGGCATCCCCCCGCCGATCACCTTGCCGAGCGTGACAAGGTCAGCCTGGACTCCGTACAGGTCCTGGGCTCCTCTCAGGCCAACGCGAAAGCCTGTCATCACTTCATCGAAGATCAGCACTGCGCCGTGGCGTGTGCATAACTCGCGCAGGCGCTCGAGAAACCCGGGCCTCGGCGCAACCAAGTTCATGTTTCCTGCTATCGGCTCGACGATGGCGCAGGCAATTGAATCGCCCAACCTCCCGAATGCGGTATCGAGTTGCGCGATGTCGTTGTAGTCGAGTACTAGCGTTTGCGCCGCGATCTCGGACGGTACGCCGGCGGAATTTGGGTTGCCCAAAGTGAGCGCGCCCGACCCGGCTTTGACAAGCAGGCTATCTGCATGGCCGTGATAGCAACCCTCGAATTTGACGATACGGGATCGTCCGGTGAACCCGCGCGCAAGCCGCAATGCCGACATGGTCGCCTCGGTGCCCGAACTCACTAGCCGAACCAATTCAAGCCCAGGGATGAGTCGCGTGAGCCGCTCGGCCATCTCGGATTCGAGTTCGGTCGGAGCTCCAAAGGAAAGACCACGGCCCGCGGCATCGCGTACCGCCATCACCACGTCCCGTTCCGCGTGTCCGAGCACCAGCGGTCCCCAGGATCCGACGTAGTCGATATATTCGCGACCGTCGGCGTCCCAAAGGCGGCTACCTTCACCCCGAACCGCAAATCGGGGCGTGCCGCCGACGGCGCGAAACGCGCGAACCGGGGAATTAACCCCGCCGGGAATGGTTTTCTGAGCGCGCTCGAACAGAAGATCGTTCCTGGAGGTCATGGCTGCGTCGATTGGAAGTGGGGGTCGACCGCGAAGGTGCGGACCATACGGAGTTTTCGGTGGATGACTTTGCCTCAGGGACACTCCTGCGGTCTCAGCGCTGAAAAATCCTCACAAATTCCCGGGCGCGGCGTTCGATGTCGGGGGCGTCGAACAACGCGCTGATGACGGCGATGGCATCGGCACCCGCCTCGACTACGGCGTGTGCGTTTTCGGTGGTGACGCCTCCGATCGCGACAATCGGAGAATCCAGAAGCGCTTTCGCCTCGCGAAGGAGAGAAAGCGGTGCGCGAGTTGTCCCTGGTTTGGTGGCGGAGAGAAAAGCACTGCCGAAAGCCACGTAGTCGGCACCTGCCTGGCGCGCAGCAAAAGCGAGCTCGAGGCTGTCATAGCAGGAAGCCCCGAGCAAACCGCCTTTACTCAGCATGGCGCGCGCGCCGGCAATATCCTTGTCGTCGCGTCCAAGATGTAGGCCGTCCGCGCCAATCGCGAGTGCCAGCTCCAGATCATCGTTGACGATGAGCGGGATGCCCGCGCCGCGACACAGTGCGAGCAATACCGTGCCTTGCTCACGACGCAGCTCTGTGCTTGCCGATTTGTTGCGGTATTGAACGATGCCCGCTCCACCTGCGAGCGCCTTGCGTACTTTGTGCGCTAACACCTCGGTCTCGGGCTCGTCGGGTGTTACTGCGTACAGCCCACGGAGCAAGGTCACGAAACCCACGAACCGCTCAGGCGTTGCTTGCGCCCGGTTCATCCATTTCCCGCGCCCAGAAAAACCGATCCGGTATGTGCTGGCCCATACCCGGGCGAAACCCGGCGTTGAGCGCCTGCCAGGTGTATTCCTGGGCCTCGCGCACCGCGTCGGGGAGCTCCAGACCGTTGGCGAGCGTCGCCGCGATCGCTGCGGCAAGCGTACAACCCGAGCCATGATAGCTTCCCGGCAACCTTTCCCAGCTGTCCGTCCGCACCACTCCTTGCGGACCGTAGAGTACATTCACCACTTGCGGCGTGTTTTCGTGCGTGCCCGTGATGAGCACGTACTCGCAGCCCAGACCGAGCAGTTTGTCCGCCGCGTCGCCAAGGGCGAGGTCTTCGCCTTCCTCGCCGTC
The DNA here is from genome assembly GCA_036522335.1 of Burkholderiales bacterium. Taxonomy (GTDB): domain Bacteria; phylum Pseudomonadota; class Gammaproteobacteria; order Burkholderiales; family SG8-39; genus VBDM01. The sequence goes on along the minus strand of DATDGA010000192.1, from coordinate 11,496 downwards.
ACCTTGGGCGAGACGCCGCGCTTCACGACTGTTCGGAGTTAGAATCGTGGTCTGGGGCAGCAGCAGCTCGCACATTGCTGAGATCATGTCCTCGGTCGCCAACTCGTCGCCGCGCCCTGATGCGAGCACGGGGTCGAAGATAAGCGGGACATCGGGATAGTCGGAGACGACCTCCGCGATAGCGGCTACGTTTTCGATGCTTCCGATCAGCCCCACCTTGAACGCTGCGACCGGCATATCTTCAAGTACCAAGCGGGCTTGATCCACGACCCAGTCGGAATCCACCGCCTGAAAATTTTCGACTCCTGCCGTGTCCTGAACAGTGATTGCTGTGATAACGGACAATGCGTGGCAGCCCATCGAGGCAAGCGTCAGCAGATCTGCCTGGACTCCGGCACCTCCCGTCGGATCCGTCGCGGCGAATGCGAGCACGATAGGGGGGAGGGCATAGGAGGACATGGGCGGCGGAAAATCGGTGCGGCTGGTAGGTGGCTCGCCGCTCGGGTTATGATGCCAGCGCTCATTGTAACCTAACCCAACCTAATGACGGAAAAGCAAGATTTCAAAACTTGGATGTGTTTGATCTGCGGGTTTGTGTACGACGAATCTGCAGGCATCCCCGAGGAAGGAATTCCCCCAGGGACGCGCTGGGAGGACGTGCCAATGAACTGGACTTGTCCCGAATGCGGCGCTCGAAAGGAGGATTTCGAGATGGTGGAGCTGTGATTTTCAGGCACGCACCCTGCTTTATCGGGCGGGGCGTCCAAGTGTGGCATTGGGGTGGTCTTTGGCTGATCCTGATGACGCTTCTGAAAGACGCCGCACAAGGCTTTGTTTTAACTGGATTTGGTTGTATAGTGTAATAAGCCTTAGAAGGTTGTGCCGAGCCGCCGCTATAGGGAGGGGTCCGACGAAACCGTCGGAAGAAGCGACAACGAAACTTGTGGAGGTTGAGCGCGTGGGCGAAACCGCGAATCTTGCCGGCGTCAAAGTCATGGTGATCGACGATTCGAACACTATCCGCCGCAGCGCCGAGATCTTCCTGGTTCAGGCAGGTTGCAAGGTGATACTCGCCGAGGATGGTTTCGATGCGCTCGCCAAGATCACCGACCATCAACCCGACATAGTCTTCGTGGACATCATGATGCCGCGTTTGGACGGATATCAGACCTGCGCGCTGATCAAGAAAAACACGCGCTTCGCCACCACGCCGGTGATCATGCTGTCCTCCAAGGACGGCTTGTTCGACCGGGCGCGCGGCCGAATGGTGGGCTCGGACGAGTATCTGACCAAGCCTTTTACGAAGGACAGTCTTTTGAAAACCGCAGGCGCACATGCGCCTGTTCGTACCTAAGGAGGTTGCCATGGCCGTAAAGAAGATCCTGATCGTCGATGATTCGCCGACCGACCGGCAGTTTTTCATGGAGACGCTGTCCAAGCAGGGCTACCAGTGCGTGACAGCGGAAAATGGCGACGAGGCGATCGTGAAGTCGAAGTCGGAAAAGCCCGATCTCATCCTAATGGATGTGGTGATGCCGGGCACCAACGGTTTTCAGGCGACACGCGCTATTACCCGCGACGAGGCGACCAAGCACATACCAGTCATAGTTGTGACGAGCAAGAACCAGGAAACCGATCGCGTCTGGGGTATGCGCCAAGGCGCGAAGGATTACCTGATGAAGCCGATCGACGCCAAGGAATTGCTGGCAAAGATCGCTGCGATCAAATAGCAGCCGGCGACTGAGTCATGGCAAGACAGATCAGTTTGCGTGAATTTCAGCAGGGCCTCGCGCAGAGGTTGCGCGAGGCCCAAGCCGAAGCCGAGCCCACCTCGCGCTTGGGCGTGCAGGCTGGCAGCCGTAACTGGCTGCTCAAGCTCGACGACGCCGGCGAGATGCTGCCCCTGCCGGAGATCTCGGGTGTTCCGCTTACCAAGCCCTGGTATCTGGGCTTGGCGAATATCCGTGGAGTGCTCGCGAGCGTGGTGGATTTTGCAGCGTTCATGGGGGGGGAGCAGACGGTGCGTACACCCGATTGCCGCTTGCTGCTGATCACCGAGCGTTTCCAGTCGTTCAGCGGACTGGTGATCAGTCGCATGCTCGGGCTGAAGAACGTGCAGACCATGCAGGCGACGGAGGAAGCGACCGATCGGTCTTGGATCGGTGCCGCGTATCGCGACGAGGATGGCCGTCTGTGGCAAGAGCTGAACGTCGGCGCCCTCGTCTCGCACGATGATTTTCTTCATGTCGGTGCGTAACGCGCATCGACGGTAACCCGAACACAGGAGGGACTAATGGCGTTTATCAAACTGCCGGTCAAGATGGGAACCAAAAGGGATGCAGCTTCTATGCCGCAGGCTCCAAGAGCGGTACCGAAGGCTGCACCGCGGATTGTGGGCAACAAACCCGTGCCCGGTCCGACCACGGTCATTGAGGGGCCGAAGCGGCGGATGATCGGCTTGGGCGCGATCCGGGTCGGCCAGCAGTACACGATTCTTGGTGCGATCTTTGCGGTCCTGTTCATCGTCGCCGCGTTGATCGTGTTCAAGGACAACCGCGAGGCCACTTTCGGAACGATCTACGTTTCCACCTCCGCGCAAATGCGCATGTTGAGCCAGCGCATCGCGAAGGCGGCGCAAACAGGGCTCATCGGTAGCCCCGAAGCGTTCAAGCAGTTGCAACAGTCTCGGGACGAGTTCATCACGGCCCTGAAACTGCTCACCCAAGGCGGGCAGGCGGGTGACGTTTCCCTGCCCCCGACCTCCGATTCTGTGAAGCCCAAGCTCGATGCGTTGACCAAGGAATGGGAGAAGACCGACCGCAGCTCGCAGTTGGTGCTCACGGAAGCCAAGAACCTTATTGGACTTGCCTCGGCGGTTCGCTCGATCAACACCAATAACCCGGTGCTGCTTGACCTCGCGGAGCAGGTTCAGGCGCTCAAGCTGCAATCCCAGGCATCAGCGCGGGAGGTGTCCCTCTCCGGCCAGCTAGTCATGTTGACACAGCGGCTTGCGCGGAACGCGAACGCCATGCTTGGTGCCGATGTGATCGACCCGGAAGTGGCCTTTCTTATGGGGAAAGACACCACCAGCTTTCGCGAAGTGCTCCAGGGCCTTATGAAGGGCAGTGAGGTGCTTCGCGTCACCGCGGCGAAGGACCCCGAGCAGCAGGCCAAGCTTGGCGAGCTCGAGAAGGCCTTCCAGGAGTTCCAGGGTGCGGTGGCGTCGATTCTCGGTAACCTGCAGTCATTGGTGAATGCCAAGCAGGCGGGACGCAAGGTCGTAGACGACTCCGAAGCACTGCTCGCGGCGTCCCAAAAACTCGCCGACGCCTACGAAGAGGAACTCGGCGGGCGCACTACCAACTTCATCGTGCTTGCCGTGGTAATCCTGCTCGGCATCGGCGTCATCGCGCTTCTCGTGCTGGTGTACCTCGGCGACACCAGCCGACGCGCCGATGAAGCGGAGCGCCAGCGCGCCGAGACCGAGCGCACCAATCGATCGAACCAGGACGCGATTCTGCGGCTGATGAACGAAATGGGGAACCTCGCTGAAGGCGACCTCACGGTCAAAGCGACGGTGACCGAGGAAATCACCGGTGCCATTGCCGACTCTGTGAACTTCACCATCGACGAGCTCAGAGGCCTCGTCGGTCGTATCAACGCCACCGCTGCGCAGGTAACGACCGCCACGGAGTCCGCCCAGCAGACCTCCGCGCAGCTGCTCGCAGCCGCGGAAAAGCAGTCGGTCGAGATTCGCCAGACAAGTGCCTCGGTTCTGAGCATGGCAAGGGCGATGAACGAGATGTCGGTGAGTGCCTCGCGGTCAGCAGGCGTGGCGCGTCAATCACTTGCGGCCGCGCAAAAAGGCACGCAGGCAGTGCAGAACTCGATCTCGGGCATGAACGAAATCCGCGAGCAGATCCAGGAAACGTCCAAGCGCATCAAACGCCTGGGCGAATCCTCGCAGGAAATCGGCGAGATCGTGGAGCTGATCTCGGACATTACCGAACAGACCAACGTGCTTGCTCTGAACGCCGCGATCCAGGCGGCTTCCGCAGGGGAAGCGGGGCGCGGCTTCACGGTCGTGGCGGAAGAAGTGCAGCGGCTCGCAGAGCGCTCGGCCGAGGCAACCAAGCAGATCGGTGCGATCGTGAAGACCATTCAGACGGACACGCAGGATGCGGTCTCGGCGATGGAGAAAAGCACCCAAGGCGTGGTCGAAGGTGCGAAGCTCTCTGACGCTGCGGGCCAAGCACTTTCGGAGATCGGGACGGTGTCACAGCAGCTTGCGCAGCTGATCGAAGGCATCACGACGACCACCGAACAGCAGGCTCAATCCGCGAACGACGTGGCGACCAGCATGCAGGACATCCTCAACATCACTCAGCAGACCACCGAAGGCACCAAACGCACCGCGGTGTCCATCGGCCAGCTTGCCGAGCTTGCCAAGGAGCTGAAAGGGTCGGTATCGGGCTTCAAGATTGCGTGATAGGGGACGATTAGATTGGCAGCAATGACCGCACGCGCCGAATTCGACGTCGGTCCGCTCTCGTGGGTCAAAGGCGAGATCGACCACGCTATCCAGCGAGCCCAGGAAGCGCTCCGGGCCTTCGCGGCGAACAGCGCAGACGCCGCGCAGCTCAGGTCGAGCCAATCGCACCTGCACCAGGCGCACGGGGCGCTCTCGATCGTCGGGCTGGACGGCATCACGCGCCTTTCCGAGGAGATCGAAAGCCTTCTTGCGGGGATGGAAAAGGAGGCCTCGCCCAGGAAGGCCGAGATCTTCAGGCTCGCCGAGCGTGCGCTGAACGGCATCCTCGCATACCTCGATCAGCTGATGGCGGGCAACCCCAATCAGCCCCTCAGACTCTATACGCTGTATCGCGATGTCGTCACGGCGCGGGGCGGGCAGGCCGACCCGACCGATCTCTACTACCCGGATCTGTCATTCCGCCCGCCCAAGCGCGACAAGATTCAGACCCCATTGACGGCGGGCGAAGCGGAGAAACAAGCGCGCGAGCAGCGCGGCCGCTACCAACGTGGACTTCTCAAGTGGATCAAGAACGATGCCGGCGGAGCCGAGGACATGCGCGCCGCCATCGAAGCGATCGAAGCCGCGCAAGGTCCCACTTCGCAGCGTGCCTTCTGGTGGGTTTCGCTCGCCTTCTTCGACGCGCTTGCGCACAAGGCTTTGCCCCAGGGCCTGGATACCAAGCCGTTGTGCAATCGTATCGAGCAGCAGATCAAGCGGCTGGTTGAAGGCACGCCGAGCGTCGCCGAGCGATTGATGCGCGAAGTTCTCTATTATGTGGCTCGCGCCGAACCAGCGACCGAGCGCGTGCGCGAAGTCCAGGAAACCTATCATCTGGGCCAGACTATCCCAGCGGCCGAGCGCGATGGTGGTACCGGTGAGGAAATCCCGGAACTGAAATCGGCGCGCGAGCACTTGAGTCATGCAAAGGACGCCTGGGACAAGTTTGCTTCCGGCAATTCGCAATCGCTGCTCGCTTTTCGCGATAGCGCCGCCGCGCTCAAGGAAAGCGCCGTGCAACTCGGCAATGTGGACCTGTCGGCGCTTACGTACGAGGTCGCCGTGCTCGCCGCCGGACTTACGTCGGACCGAGAAAAGATGAGCGAAGCGGTCGCGCTCGAAGTCGCGACGGTGCTTCTGCTGCTCGAAAATGCCCTTTTGGGTTTCGCAAGTCTCTCCGGAGAGTTTACCCAGCAGGCGCAGCTTCTGTGTTCGCGCCTGAAAGACAGCATGCTCGGTAAGCTCAGACGGACGGCACCGGTAATCCCCTTGCTCGACGAAATGTCGCGCAAGGCGCAGGGACGACTGCTCATGAACCAGGTTGTCTCGGAAATGCAGGCCAATCTAAGAACCATCGAACAGGTGCTCGATGGATTTTTCCGCGACCCGGTGAGGCGCGAGGAGCTAAAGTCGCTCGACAAGCCATTGCGGCAGCTGCTCGGGGCGCTCGCGATGCTGGGGGAGGAACGCGCGCGCACGACTCTCGGCGCTGCGGAAGAAGAGATCAACCGCTTTTCCAGTGATTCCTACAGCGCCGACCCACAGGATTTTGAACGCGTCGCACAGACTCTGTCGGGTCTGGGTTTCTACATCGAAGCGCTGCCGCACGGCAACGCGGATTTCGACGCTGCCATGCAGCCGATCGCGGCTGCCCAAAAAGAAGAAGCCGATCTCGCTCAGCCAGCGGAGAGCGTCGAGGATCATATCGTCGAGCAACAGCGGGAAACCGCGAGCTTGTATGAGGAATGGAAGAGAAAGCCCGAGGACGGAACGCTGCGGGCAGAACTGCAGAAGAACCTCGAGAGCTTGCAGAAAGATGCCGGCTTAGTCGCCGACCAGAAACTCGAGACTTCGACTGAGGAAGCCCTCAAGGCACTCGACAAGACGAGCACCATGCCATTGACTCCTTTCCTCAAGGATGCGATGGAAAGAATCACGGCCACGACGACACCGGCTCCCTCCCCGGAGACTGTCAAGCTCATCGACGCAAGCGCCGAGACGATCGACGCCGAGTTGCTCGGCGTTTACCTGGAAGAGTCCGACGAAGTGCTGGCGACCATCCGCGAGAACTTAAGTACGCTTCGCGAGCAACACGCCAACCGGGAAACACTCACGACTATCCGACGCGGCTTCCATACCTTGAAGGGGAGCGGTCGTATGGTGGGTCTGATGCGCCTCGGCGATGCCGCCTGGGCGGTAGAGCAGACGATGAATATTTGGGTGCAGGAGGAACGCACCGCGACACCGGGCCTCCTGGAATTGATCGAGCTGGCGCATGGGTATTTTTCCGAAAACGTTAAGAGCCTCAAAGAAGGCGGAGTATCGAGCGACGAGCGCGCGCTCGTGGTCGCTGCAGAGGGCGTACGGCGCGGCGATACCCCGGCACCCCTTGCTCCGGTCGCGACTCCTATGGTCGGTGCGGTCGAACCCATCGCGGCACCTGAAAGCCTCGCAACGGCCGAACCGCCCCTACCGGTTTCGGGCGGATCGCGAGAACCGGAGGAATTTATCCAGCTCGGTATGCACCGGGTCTCGACCACTCTGTTCACCATTTTTGTCGGCGAAGCCCGAGCGCACGTCGCCGCAATCAGAGAAGAACACGAGACCCTGCGCCAGCATGGTGTAGTGAGCGATGCGCTACTGCGCGCCGTTCACACGCTTGCGGGTACCGCGGGGACCGTGAAGATCTCGACCCTCTCGGATCTGGGCTTTGCGCTTGAGAAGGCGCTGCAAAAGTTGGCTACCAGCGAGCTTTCCGAAGAGGAACAGTCGCTGGTCGGAGAAGCAATCGACACGATCGAGACCATGGTTACAGACGTGATCGAATTGCGCGTTCCGCGCGCGGTCCCCGAGCTGGTTGCGCGGCTCGAACACATCGGGGAGCAAGCGGGCACTCCGCGGGAATCGGCGCCTGATGCAGATCTGGCTCGTGCTCCGTCCGGGCGTTCCCGTGAAGCGGACATCGGTGCCGCCGAGGAATTCTCTGCAACCGAGCCTGCCGACAGCCCCCTGGACGACCTCGATCTGGATCTTACGCTCGAGCGCCGACAACGGCGCCTGGACGACGACCTCGATCCGGAGCTGTTGCAGATCTTCATCGACGAGGCCCACGAGCTCGTTCCCTCGGTAGGGGCTGCGATGCGCGACTGGCGCGACAATCCGGACAATCCCGCCCTCGGCCAGGCGCTGCAGCGGGTGCTGCATACCTTGAAAGGAAGCGCGCGCATGGCCGGAGCCATGGCGCTGGGCGAGCTCACTCACCACATGGAGACACGCGTCGAAAGCGCCATGTCGGTGAAGATTCTGCCCGCGAGTCTGTTTGGAGAGCTGGAGACGTCGTGGGACCGCATGGGCTATTTGTTCGAGGAGCTGCAGAAGCCCCGCGGGCTGGAAGAAACCCTGGCCCCGATGGCGATACCCGGGATACGAACGGCCGCCGTCGGCGAAGGCCCGTCCACGACGTCCGAAGCGGCGCTCGCTCCTGCGGGGCCTGCCGCACCGGCACCCGCGGTGAAAGTGGTCCTTCCCGCAGAGCGCGAAGTCCAGCCAAAGGCGCTGTTGCGCGTGCGCGCGGACGTCGTCGACCGTCTGGTCAACGAAGCGGGCGAAGTCGCCATTGCGCGCAGCCGGATCGAAGGCGAAATGCGCGCGCTCAAGGCGGCCATGCAGGAACTCACCGACAACGTCGTGCGCTTGCGCGCGCAGTTGCGCGAGATTGAAATCCAGGCAGAGTCGCAGATGCAATCGCGCCAGGAACTCGCCAGGGAAACCCAGCGAGAGTTCGACCCGCTCGAATTCGACCGCTTCACCCGCTTCCAGGAAGTGACGCGGCTGATGGCGGAGAGCGTGAGCGACGTATCGACCGTACACGCGAACCTCGTCAATACGGTGGACGAAACGGAGAAGGCACTTCTCGCACAGGCGCGCCTGAATCGCGACCTGCAGCAGGGCCTGATGCGCGTGCGTATGGTCCCGTTCGGCAGCCTCCAGGAGCGTCTCTACCGCATTGTGCGCCAGACGGCAAAAGAAGTCGGAAAGCGCGCGAATCTGGACATCAAAGGCACCCAGGTCGAGCTCGACCGATCGGTGCTCGAGCGGATCACCGGGCCATTCGAGCACCTGCTGCGCAACGCTGTCACGCACGGCATCGAGGCGCCTGCGAAACGCAGGACCGCAGGCAAGCCTGACATAGGCGAGATACGTCTCGAGTTGAAGCAGGAAGGCAACGAAGTGCAGCTCGCGTTGTTCGACGACGGCGGGGGCCTGGACATCGACCGAATCCGCGAGAAAGCGATCGAAAAAGGCCTCATGGCGCCGGATGCCACGCTCTCCGAGGCGGAAATCGCCGATTTCATTTTTCTGGCGGGATTTTCCACCGCGACCGAGATCACCCAACTCGCAGGGCGCGGCGTCGGCATGGACGTCGTGCGCAGCGAGGTGGCCGCGCTCGGCGGACGCGTGGAGATACGTTTCGCGCGCGGACAGGGCACTCGCTTCACCATTTACCTGCCTCTTACGCTTGCGGTGACACAGACAGTGCTGGTGCGGGCGGGCAGCAGGACCTACGCGATTCCCTCCGTGATGGTCGAGCAGGTGCTGCAACTCAGACAGGAGCAGCTGGTCACGGCTTATGCCTCGCGCCAGACGGAGTGGCAGGACCGGCGCTACCCGTTCCACTATCTTCCACACCTGCTCGGGATATCCGAGGCGGTTGCGGAACAGAAGCGCTTCTCCCCGACGCTGTACTTGCGCAGCGGCACCAACTCCATCGCGCTGCACGTGGACGAAATGGTCGGCAGCAACCAGGAAATCGTGGTGAAGTCGATCGGTCCGCAGCTGCAACGGGTCGCGGGCATCACCGGAGCGACGGTGCTCGGCACCGGCGAAATCGTGCTCATCCTGAATCCGGTGCTGCTTGCACTGAAGGAGGTCGCGGCCCGTCCGGCCATCGTCCACGAGGCGCCCAAGCCGCAGGCCGCGGCGACGCAACCTACGATCATGGTGGTCGACGATTCGCTCACAGTGCGCAAAGTCACCGGGCGGCTGCTCGAGCGCCACGGTTATCTTGTGGTAACTGCGCGCGACGGCGTCGAAGCGATGGAAAAACTACTGGAACTCGTTCCCGACGTGATGCTGGTCGACATCGAGATGCCGCGCATGGACGGCTTCGATCTCACGCGTAACGTTCGGGCGGACAAGCGCCTCGCCGGGGTGCCGATCATCATGATCACATCGCGCACCGCCGACAAGCACCAGAACTACGCGAAAGAAATCGGCGTCAGTCACTTCCTCGGCAAGCCCTATCAGGAAGACGATCTGATCGAGAAAATATCCGGATTTCTCAGGGAGCGCCGGGCTGCCGCCTGAAAACCGTGCGCTCGTTCGACTTTGCGCCTCGGCTCGCGCGTGACTCCGTCGGGGACTACAATAGAGACTCCCGCCATGGGCCAGGTCAATCTCACCAACCATTTCCTGATCGCCATGCCCAACATGGCCGATCCGTATTTTTCCCGCACCCTGACGTTCATCTGCGAACACAACGAACAGGGAGCGCTCGGAGTGGTGGTCAACCGCCCGATCGAAATGACCTTGGGCGCCCTGTTCGACCGCCTGAGCCTGCGGCTGACCTCCCAGATTCTGGTGAACGAGCCGGTATATTTCGGCGGGCCGGTCCAGACCGATCGCGGCTTTGTCCTGCACCAACCGCTCGGCGAGTGGCAATCCACCCTCTCGGTGCGCGACAAGGTGGGCCTTACCACCTCCAAGGACATTCTGGAAGCCGTCGGGCATGGCGGCGGCCCGCACAAGATGCTCGTCACGCTGGGTTACGCGGGTTGGGCGGCGGGACAGCTCGAGAACGAAATCAAGCAGAACGCCTGGCTCACGGTCGAAGCGAGGGATGCGATCATTTTCGACACTCCGACTGAAGAGCGCCTGCCCGCGGCGATGAAGCTGCTCGGCCTCGACTTTGCCACGCTGTCCGAGGAGGCAGGGCACGCGTGAGCCAGACGGCCGTGGTCACGTCGAAGCTCTCCGGCCACACCATACTTGCTTTCGATTTCGGCGCGCGCTGGATCGGTGTCGCCGTGGGCGACACCGAAACGCGGCTCGCCCACCCCCTGGGATTGTTCGAGGCCGGGAGCGGCGCCAGGCGAATGTCGGAAGTCGAGACCCTCCTGCGCGAATGGCGTCCCGAACGGCTCGTGGTCGGGTTGCCGCTGGCGATGGACGGCGGCGAGCACGCCGTGACGCAGCGTGCGCGGCGCTTCGCGCGGCAGCTTGAAGCGCGCTTCCGGCTTCCGGTGGAACTCGCCGACGAGCGCCTGTCCTCGGTTTCGGCCGAGGCGACCTTGCGGGAAGCCGGCCGGGGCGGTCGCAAGCATAAGCAGGAGGTGCACGCGATCGCAGCGAAAATCATCCTGCAGAGCTATCTCGATGAATCTCCCCGACGCTGAGACCTTGTGCCAGGAGCTCGTGCGCAAGCTGCGCTCCGGCGTCAGCGACTCCACGGGTCTGGTCGGCATCCGCACCGGCGGTGCCTGGCTTGCCGAGCGCGCGCACCGGGAATTGAAGCTCGCGACCCCCATGGGAGCGCTCGACATTTCGTTCTACCGCGACGATTTTGACTCGACGGGGCTGCACCACCAGGTGAAGCCTTCTCAAATTCCGTTCGACGTGAACGGCAGGCACATCATCGTGGTCGATGACGTGCTCTACACCGGGCGCACCGTGCGAGCCGCGATGAACGAACTCTTCGACTACGGACGTCCCGGAAAGATCGAGCTCGCGGCGCTTGTGGATCGCGGCGAGCGACAGCTCCCGATCGCCGCGCAGTACGTCGGCGCGACCCTCGTCGTGCCGCAAGGCAAGCTCCTGCGCCTGGCGCGCGACGAGCGTGGAACATTTTCCTTGCGACTCTCCGATGCGAAGCCCGCAGCTTAACGGCGACGGAAAGTTACAGCACC
>DATDGA010000191.1:0-3050 GCA_036522335.1 Burkholderiales bacterium | reverse complement strand
ATGAAACGGGACAAATCACTTTCTCCTTCTTTATTCACCTTTCGTTCGCGTTTAACCGCCGTTCACCACCATTAGTATTCTACGGCCAACTCCAATCATTCGTAGCGGAGGGCGATGAGGGGATCGACGCGGGAAGCGCGGCGCGCGGGGAACCAGCAGGCTGCGAGCGCGACAGCGAGAAGAACGGCAGCGGAGGCGGCGAAAGCAGCGGGGTCAAGCGGCTTGACGCCGAAGAGCAGAGTGGACATGAGGCGCGTGGCGGCTATGGCCCCGGCGATGCCGATGGCGATGCCGAGCAGGCTCATTCCGAGGCCCTGAGAGAGAACGAGCCGGGCAACGTCGGCGCGTTGCGCGCCGAGCGCCATGAGGATGCCGATTTCGCGCGTGCGCTGCTGGACGGATTGGGCCAGCACTCCGTAAATGCCAATGGAGGCGAGAAGCAGAGAGAGCGCGGCGAAGGCTCCGATGAGGCCGAGACTGAAGCGGCGCTCGATGAACTGATGGGAGGCGATTTCGTCCATTGAGGAGATTTGGGCGATGGTCTGTTCAGGATCCACGGCCCAGACCGCGGCGCGGATGGCGGGAACAACCGATGACGAGGGAGTATCGGTGCGAACGACCAGCGCGTTGAAGGCTCCGACGAATTGCTGGTTGGGCCAGTAAATCGCAGGGCGCGTGGCGACTTCCAAGCCGTCGAGCTTGACGTCGCCTACGACGCCGACGACGGTACCAGCGAGGTCGGGGCCCCAATCCTTCATGGTGACTCTGCTGCCAATGGGATCGGCGCCGGGCCAATACCGGCGCGCCATAGTCTGGCTGATGAGCATGACGCGAGGGGCGTTGGCGGAATCCTGCGGAGTGAAAAACCTGCCGGCCAGAAGCGGAATCCCCATCAACTCGAAATAGTCGGAACTGGCCATGTGGATGTTGGCTTCGGGCTCGTCTCCGGGTTTGAGCGGCGGGCGCCCGGCGATGATGAAGTCGGTGGAAGCGCCGCTTTCCAGCGGGAGCAAATCCACAACCGCGGCCGACTTCACACCGGGAGTGGCGCGGACGCGCTGCAAGACTTCCTGGAAGTACAGACCGGCGCGTGGGCTGCCTTCGGGGTAGCGCGTGGGGGAAAGGAAAAGCTTCATTGTGAGGATGCCGTGCGGCTCGAAGCCGAGGGGAACGCGAAGCAGCGCGGTGAAACTTTCGATGAACAAACCAGCGGCAACGAGGAGGACGAGCGCGAGGGCGAGTTGAGAGACGACGAAGATGTCGCGCAGGCGGCGAAGGTGAACGCCACCCGAACTGCGCGAGGATTCGTTGAGCGATTTCTGGACGTCGCGGCGGGCGGCCTGGAGGGCGGGCGCGAGTCCGCAGAGAACTCCGGTGAAGAGCGTGACCGCGGCGGCGAAGGCCAGAACGCGCCAGTCTAGGGTGACCTCGGAAAAACCGGAGACCGAGGAAAGCAAGACGCGCTGAAGTGCGGAAAGGCACCAGCGCGCGAGCAGTATGCCAGCGACGGCGCCGCTAGCGGAAAGCAGGAGGCTCTCGGTGACCATCTGGCGCGCGAGACGCGCGCGTCCGGCGCCGAGAGCGCTGCGGATGGCCAGTTCTCGGCTGCGGCGCGCGCCGCGGCCGAGAAGCAGATTGGCGAGATTAGCGCAGGCGATGAGGAGCACGCAGGTTACGGCGGCGATAAGGACGACGAGAAGCGAGCGGATCGGCGCGGCGGCGCGCTGCTGCATGCTGGAAACGCTGATGCGCAGGCCGGGGTCTACGCCGGAACTTGCCTGGTCAATGCGCTGCGCAAGAACGGCAGCTTCGGCGGCAGCGGGCACGGGATCTTCGCCATTTTGCAAGCGCGCGATGACCTTGAGCAGGTGCGAACGGCGGTTCTCAGCGAAGCCGCCGGCAGCAACGAGTGGGGTCCAGACTTCGGCCGCATACGGTTCATGAAAGCCGGCAGGCATTACGCCGACGATGTTGGAGGGCGTGTCATTGACTTTGACCTGGCGGCCGATGACATGCGGGTCGGAAGAGTAGCGGCGCTGCCAGAGGGCGTAGCCGAGGACGACGACGGCGGATTTGCCGGGCTTGTCTTCTTCAGCAGTAAAGAAACGGCCGAGCGCAGGCCGCAGGCGCAGAGCCGTGAAATATTCGGCGCTGACCATGGCGCCTTTCACGCTTTCGGGCTGGGCGTCGCCGGTGAGGGAGTAAGTCCACCAGCGATAGGCGGCGATATCGGTGAGCGAGCGCGAGGTGCGTTCGAGGTCGAGATATGTGGCGTAGGTGAGGTCGGAGGCGCCCGCTTCGGAGTGATGTTCTTCGACACGGACTAGGCGGCGGGAGTCGGGATACGGGAGCGGCTTAAGCAAGACGGCGTTGACGACGCTGAACATGGCGGTGTTCGCACCAATCCCGAGGGTGAGCGTGAGAATGGCGACAATGGCGAAGCCCGGATTCTTGCGCAGGGTGCGCAAAGCGTAGCTGACATCTTGCCAGATGGTTTCCATGGGGCCTCCCTGATCCAGACACACTAACGCGTTTACAGATTAGACTGAAGGGATACAAGGCGGTTAGGTTTGCAGGACATGAAAATCTTCCGCACGAACCGCAGAAGAGGCGCTGCTTCATCGGGGTAACGTTCCGACCCTCCCCTTGTTTCCACCATCCTACTGAGGTTCTGGGCGAATCGTCGGCAAACCGGAAGTAATCCTCGCTTGGCAAGGTGTGAACGACGAATCTGTCTTGCTTTATGCGTTCACTCCAAGCTACCACCTGCTGACAGACGAGAACCAGCTGCGATTGCACACCCACTGGCAACCAGGTGAGAACCCCAAACTTGACGGACTTCCGCGTAAGCCAGGTGCCCGCTAAGTGCCCAGAATACCCCGTTTGGGAAGGCTTTTGCGGCTATGAAGGAGGGCTAAGTCGTTTGAATCCGGCAGAGCCCGGGTGAAGTTTGACGCGTTATGAGCCCGACGAGCTACCAGGCTGCTCCACCGCGCGTCATAGATACTACGCGACTTGCGGCTATTCCGCAAATACTCAGGTGCCCGTTA
>DATDGA010000190.1:0-10767 GCA_036522335.1 Burkholderiales bacterium | reverse complement strand
AAGGCCAGGTGCGCGTGCGGACCGGCATGCCGCGCCTGTCGGAGTGGCCGGCGATCACGGGACTCCCCGAGCAGAAAATCGACGACCCGGAGCTCAAGGACTTCCGCTAGCTTGCACCGACCGCGGTTCTGCTGGTAGCTTGAGCGCCGTGTTCTCTTCCGCCACGGTCGATCCGTAGTTTCTCGCAGGTGCCGGGCGGGCGCACAAGCTGCCCGGTTGGAAATCCCGGGATTCGTCCCCATCTGGCCTGTTCGGATAAATGGGAAGCGCGATGAAGACCGACACCTCCAAGCTCGACACGCTGCGGCATGCGCTGCTCGAGCTCCACAAGACGCTGCTCGATGCGCAGCGCGTCCGCTACGAGCGCGAAAACGGTCGCGTCGAATCCCGGGCCGAGCTCCTGGATCTCGTACTGCGGGACGCGTCTTTCGAATGGCTGCGCGTGCTGTCGGCGCTGATCGCGCGGCTCGACGAGATCGTCGAGGCGGACAAGGACGCGGGCGCGGCGCCGCGGGACGCGGGTGTGGAGCTTCGCGGCGTGATCGAAAAACTGCGCACGCTGGTACGCTTCGAGGGCAACAGCGGCTTCACCGATCCCTATCGGGAAATCATCGAGGCCGTGCCCGATGCGCTGGTCGCGCACGTGCAGCTCTCGCGCTTGCTCGCGGATTTCGGCGCGGCCGGCCGGAACGGGTGAAAGACTCGCGTCGCTAGAGGCTCCTGACGCGGAGCGAAAGACGAAACCGCGGGAGCGGCCCGTCAGGCAGAGCGTTTTGCGGGCGTCCGCGCGTCGGAAGGAGAGTCCCGCTCGGCGCGGCGCGAGGCCATGAATGCCGCGCGCTCGCCCACCGCCTTGAGCAGCGAGGCGCCGAATTTCGGGCTCCTTTTCACCAGATGAAGGAACATGTGGCGGCTCATCGCGAGCAGCGCGCAGTCGCTTTCCGCGACAGCAGTAGCGAGCCGCGGCCTGCGATCGACGAGCGACATTTCGCCGAATATGCCGCCCGGGCCGACCTTTTCGACGACGGAGTCGCCGATGCGGATCGCCACGCGGCCTTCGAGCACCACGAACAGGGCCACGCCCATTTGCCCTTCCGTCATGATGATCCTTCCGGCCTCGTAGCGGAAACGCGCCGGCGGGCCGAGAACCTGTGCGAGATCGGCGAGCAGTTGGCCCTCCAGCGCAGCGGCTTCCCTCCACTCGGCGTCCGCCGGCGAACCGGGAGCGCCGAGCCTGGCGATCGTGTCGCGCAGGCGGCTCACCATGATGCTCAACAGCATGAGCGCGAAGCCGGGGTTCCTGCGGAGCCCGGCGCGAAACTGCCTGTCGTCCAGGGCGATCACCCGGCAATCGCTTTTCGCCACCGCCGACGCGCTGCGCGGCATCTGGCCCATCGAGGCCATCTCGCCGAAAATCTCGCCCGCCGCTATGGTGGCGACGGGCTCGTCATTCGCGAGAATGCCGACTTCGCCCTCCAGGAGCAGGTAGATGCGATGGCGCACGCCTTTCTGGTTTTCGGTGAAGATGGTCGTGCCCTTCGCGAGGGTCTGCGGCTTGCCCGCGGACTGGAAGAAATCCAGTGCGACCGCCGGGTCGTAGAGCGAAGCGCTCCCGAAATTGCGGGGACTCGTCATATCCAAGGTTTCCTCCCGGGAAACGGCCGCTTCCAGTGGGCGCTTCGCACGCATCCAACGGGAACCCGGCCTGACCCGGAATTATGCTCGCGGCCCGGGAGCGGGGAAGGGGAAATCAAGCCGCGGAGCGGTCATATTGCATACTTCGGCATCCGTCGCGATGACCTGGATGCGCTGTTGCGGCTCGGCGACAGCCGCTTCCGCTAGCGGTAATCGTCGCGCCGGATCACGACGATGCGCGGGCGACCGAACACGAGGGTGCTCGCCGCCCACGAGATGAGCGCATAGACGATCGCGCCGAAGAACGCTGACCAGAATCCGGCGACTGAGAATCCCTTCACGAAGGACGCCACGAACCAGAACAGGAGCCCGTTGATCACGAAAACGAACAGGCCCAGCGTGAGGAGGGTGACGGGCAGCGTGAGGAGGACAAGGAGCGGCCGGATCAGGGTATTGACGAACCCGAGGATGAGCGCCGCGATGAGCGCGGTATAGAAGCTGTCCACCTGCACCGAGGGAACGAGGTAGGGAAGGGCGAGCAGCGCGAGCGCGTTGATCAGCCAGACGAGGAGAAGGCTGCGCGTCATGGAACGTTCACTCCGGCTTCGCCGCCATCGCGCGGATGAGCGTCTCGAGCTGCGGGCTCATCGGCAGGTCGATGCTCGCGCCCGAGGGCAATCGTCTCAGGAACCAGCGCTTGTACTGGCGCTCGATCTCGCCGTCCTCGGCGAGATCGTGAAAGGTGTCGTTGACGAGGCGCGTGAGCTGCGCGTCGCCCTTGCGGTACATGATGCCGTAGGGGTCGTAGGACAGGAATTCGCCGACGACCTGGTACGCCTGCTGCGCCTTGTTCTGCGCGAGCAGGCCGTAGAGCAGCACGTCGTCGGTGGCAAAGGCGTCGGCCCTGCCGCCCGCGACCTGCGCGAACGATTCGGCGTGATCGCGCGACACGAGCAGGCGGTAGTCGAGCTTGAATTTCTTCGCGATGTCCCGCAAGGTCTGCTCGTTGGTCGTGCCGGCCGTGACCACCACCGATTTGCCCGCAAGGTCGCGGAAGGATCTGATCGGAGAGCCGCGCTTGACCATGAGCTTCGTGCCCGACACGAAGATCGTCGGGGAAAAGGCGACCTGCTTCTGGCGCTCGAGATTGCTGGTGGTGGAACCGCATTCCAGGTCCGCTCGCCCGGAGACGATCGCCTCGATGCGCGACGCCGGGGTCACCGGCAGCCATTTGATCTCCAGCTCGCGGCCCACGGTTTCGCCGGCCGCCTCCACCAGCCTGCGGCACAGCTCGATCGAATAGCCGATCGGCTCGCCCCGCGCCGACAGGTAGGAGAAGGGAACCGACGACTCGCGGTAGGCGAGGGTGACCGCGCCCGTGGCGCGCGCCTTCAGCAGCGTGCCGGAGAGCTCCGCCGGCGCGTCCGAATCGGATTGCCCGAGCGCCGCTCCGCCCGCGAGCGCGAGCCACGCGAAAAGCGCGCACGCAGCCGTGTGCTTCACGAGAGCGGCCTTCTCAGGCGCGCGCCGCCGGCAGGGCAGCGTCGAGCGTGAGCGCGTATTCCTCCGCCTGGTCCCGCGGCAGGAGCTCGCCTTCCCATTTGGCGACTGCGGCGGTGGCGATCGAGTTGCCGATCGCGTTGGTCGCGGAGCGCCCCATGTCGAGGAAGGTATCGACACCCAGGATCAGGAGCAGCCCGGCCTCGGGAATGTTGAACTGGTTGAGCGTTGCGGCGATCACCACGAGGGACGCGCGCGGCACGCCCGCCATGCCCTTGGAGGTCAGCATCAAGATCAGGAGCATGGTGATCTGCGTGCCGAGCGAGAGCTCGACGTTGTAGGCCTGCGCGATGAAGAGAGTCGCGAAGGTGCAGTACATCATCGACCCGTCCAGGTTGAACGAGTAGCCCATGGGCATCACGAAGCTCGAGATCTTGCGCTTCACCCCGAAGCGGTCCAGCGCATCGAGGATCTTGGGATACGCCGCCTCGGAGCTCGCGGTCGCGAAGGACAGCATGAACGCCTCCTTGATCAGGACCAGCAGCCGGGTGATCCGCGGCCCCAGCACCACGAAGCCGGCGAAAATCAGAAGGCCCCAAAGCAGGAACAGGCCGATGTAGAAGTCGCCCATGAACACCGCGAACTTGAGCAGGATCTCCAGCCCGTTGACCGCGACGGTGGCCGCCATCGCCGCGAGCACCGCGATGGGCGCGAGCTTCATCACGTAGCCGGTGATCTTGAGCATGGCGTGCGCGAGTTCGTCGATGGCGTTCACGAGGGTCTTGGCTTTTTCGCCCAGCGCCGCCAGCGCCACGCCGAAGAACATCGAGAACACCACGATCTGCAGGATCTCGTTGTTGGCCATGGCCTCGGCGAAGGACTTCGGCACCAGGTGGCTGACGAAATCCTTGAGCGTGAACTTCGAGGTCGCGAGGTTGGCCGAGGACCCGATATCCGGCAGCGGCAGGCCGAGGTTGTGGCCGGGCTGCAGCAGGTTGGCGAGCACGAGGCCCAGCACCAGCGATACCACCGACGCCGTGATGAACCACGCCAGCGACTTGACGAACACCCGCCCGACCGAGGAGGCGTCGCCCATGTGCGCGATGCCGACCACCAGCGTCGAGAACACCAGCGGCCCGATCAGCATCTTGATCAGGCGCAGGAACACGTCCGACATGATCGAGATATAGCCCGCGATCTGCGCGGCCGCCTTCTTGTCGGGAAACTGGTTGAAGATCATGTACCCGATGATGATTCCGAGCACCATGGCGATCAGGATGCTGACGGCCGGCGGAAATTTTCTTTTCATTGGCTCCCTTTCTCTGCATGCCGGAGGCGACGGCGATTCGGTGCCCGCCTGGTTTCCGGATTCTGCGCCGCCGCGCGGCGGTGTCAATAGTCTTGTCGCGGATTTCCACGGAGCATGGGACGCCCGGGCATCGCCGGCCTGGATTAGAATCCCCGCCGGGACTTGAGTAACGATCATCACGAGGAGCCTCCGCATGCTGACGCTTTTCTACGCCCCCGGCGCCTGTTCCATGGTGCCCCACATCGTTCTCGAGGAGAGCGGCGAGAAATACCAACCGCAGCGCATGGATCTCACGAAGGGCGAGCAAAAGACCGCGGAGTACATGAAGATCCATCCGCTCGGCCGCGTGCCCGCGCTCAAGTTGGACGACGGTTCGCCGCTCACGGAGAACACGGCCATCCTGCCTTTCCTCGGCAAGCGCTTCGGGCTGTGGCCGACTGACACGGTGAAGGAAGCGCAAGCGCTCTCCGTCATAGGATTTTTCGCATCGGGCGTGCACCCCGCGCACGCCCACATCGGCCGGCCCGAGCGCTACACCGAGGACAAGGCCGCCTTCCCCGGGCTCCAGGCGATGGGGAAGAAGACTTTTCACCAGTACCTCAAGCAGATCGACGCGATGTACGCGGGGCGCGAGTGGCTGTTCGAAAAATATTCCGTGCTCGACCCCTATGCCTTCGTGTTCTACGTCTGGGGCGTGAGGCGCGAGCTGCCCGTGGCGGAACTGAAGAACTACACCGCGCTCAAGGACCGCATGATGAAGCGCCCGGCCGTGCAGCGCGTGGTCGCCGACGAAGACGTCAAGCTGTAGCCGCCCGCCCCGCGCCGATGCGCTGAGGCATGACCAGGATATTTCTCACGCACTCCGCCGAGGCGCTCGCCAACTACTACGGCGCGCGCGCGCTGGCGGGCTTGAGAGCGGTGGGCGAAGTGCGCCTCAACACCGCGGGGCGCGAACTCTCCACCCGCGAGTTGATCGAGGCCGCGCGCGGCTGCGAGCTGATCGTCTCCTACCGTCAGCCCGCGGCTGAATCGGAGTTGTTCGCCAACAGCCTGGACCTCGTGGCCTTTGTGCGCTGCGCCATCGATATCCGCAACGTCGACGTCGCCGCGGCGAGCGCGGCGGGCATCCTGGTGACGCAGGCAAGTGCAGGCTTCATCGCCTCGGTGGCCGAATGGAGCATCGCCGCCATGGTCGATCTCGGCCGCAACATCACCGGCGCGAGCGAGTCCTATCACGCGGGCAGGGTGCCGCCCGCGCGTATGGGGCGCCAGCTGAAGGGCGCGACGCTGGGCATCATCGGCTACGGCCAGATCGGCCGCGCCCTCGCCAGCCTCGGCCTCGCTTTCGGGATGAAGGTGCTCATCGCCGATCCTTATGTCAAGGCCGCGGATCCGGCGCTGGCCCAGGTTGCCTTGAGCGAATTGCTCCCGCAATCCGATTTCGTCGTCTGCCTCGCGGTCGCCAACGAGCAGACCGAGAACCTGATGAACGCCGCGGCCTTCGCGCAAATGAAGCCGAGCGCGTTTTTCATCAACCCCTCGCGTGGCAATCTGATCGACGAGGCGGCGCTCGCCGCCGCTCTCGACTCCGGGCGCCTCGCCGGCGCGGCGCTGGACGTCGGGCGCGCGCCCGATCAGATGCCCACGCCCGCACTGGCGAAGCACGCGAAAGTGATCGCGACGCCGCACATCGGCGGCCTTACGCTCGAAGCCATCGAGCACCAGTCCCTCGAGACCGTGGCGCAGGCGGCGGAGATCGTGAAAGGCCGCGCACCCAAAGGTTCGGTCAACGCCGACAAGGCGACGCGGCTCGCGCGGCTGCCCGGTCGAGCCTGAACCGGTTGACAGCCGAAGGGCGTCCTTCGGGGTCAAGTTTTCGCGGGCGATGTTCGCGTCGTTTCCGATCTACGTCGTGTTCTTCGCCGCGATCCTGTTCTGCATCTTCTTTGCGGAGATCGTCCTATGGTTGCCCAAGCATCTGCTGCCGGAATCTGTGGTTTCAGGAATCCCAGCGGCGCAGGCTATATCTGTCCGTGAAGCGCCCCCGAAGACCGCGCCCGAGCGTGGTGCGGCGATCTCGCCTGGATTAGAATCCCCGCGGGGACTCGAGGAAGAAAAGGAGAAGACCATGGCACGAAAGGATCCGGAGCCGAAGGCCGGCCGCCGCAAGTTTCTCGCCGGGTTCGCCGCCGCGGGCGCGGCGACCGCCGCTTCTACGATGAGTCCACCTGCCGCGCGGGCCGCGGAGCCGGCGCCCGCGCGCCTCCCTTCCGCACTGCGGCCCTCGATGCAGATCGCCGCCGCCGAGACCGGGACGCCCACGGTGACTACCTCGAGGATCGGCGGCGTTCCGGGCTCCGACTTCATGGTCGACGTCATCAAGTCGCTCGACATCAAATACCTGCCGGCGAACTGCGCCTCGAGCTACCGCGCCATCCACGAGTCGCTGATCAACTACGGCGGCAACAGGATGCCGGAGTTCCTGAGCTGCATGCACGAGGAGTCCGCGGTCGGCATGGCGCACGGTTACTTCAAAGTGGCGGGCAAGCCGCTCCTGACGCTGTGCCACGGCACGGTCGGGCTGCAGCACGCCACCATGGGCATCTACAACGCGTGGTGCGATCGCGTGCCGGTGATCGTCGTCGGCGGCAACGACATGGACGCCGCGCACCGGCCGCCCGGCGTGCCGACTTTCCACTCCGCGCAGGACATCAATGCGCTGGTGCGCGACTTCACCAAGTGGGACGACACGCCGGTGTCGCTGCAGCATTTCGCGCAGTCCTTCGTGCGCGCCTACAAGATCGCGATGACGCCGCCTTACGGGCCGGTGATGATGTCGCTCGACGCCGGCCTGCAGCAGGAGCCGATGAAGGAGCACGGCGGGGAGAAGCCGTACATCCCGCGCTACGTGCCGACCGCGCCGCCGCAGGGCGACACGGGCGCGGTGAAGGAAGCGGCGCGGCTCCTCGCGGGCGCGCAGAACCCGGTGATCGTAGTCGACCGCGCGGCGCGCACGCCGAACGGCATGAAGCTGCTGGTGCAGCTGGCCGAGACGCTGCAGGCGCGGGTCATCGACCAGGGCGGCCGGATGAACTTCCCGAGGACGCACTACCTTTCCGCGCCGCCGACGGCCGTCAACGGCGCCGACGTCATCATCGGAATGGAGCTCTCGGATTTCTGGGCCACAGTGAACTCCTACACCGACAACGGCATGAACGAAGGCATAGGAACGAATTCGACGCGGATCAAACCCGACACCAAGCTGATCAGCATCAGCTCGGTCGATCTCAACACCAAGGCGAACTACCAGGACTTCCAGCGCTTCCAGGTCATAGACGTGCCGATGGCGGGCGACGCGGAAGCGACGCTGCCCGCGCTGATCGAGGCGGTGAAATCGGCGATTCCGAACGACCGCAAGGCGGCGATAGCGAGCCGCGGCGAGGCCACGAGGAAAGCCTACGCCGAGGGAATGGAGCGCACGCGCGCGGCGGCGGCGCTCGGCTGGGATGCGAGCCCGATCAGCACGGCGCGCATGTGCATGGAGCTGTACGGAGTGATCAAGGATCTCGACTGGTCGCTGGTCGCCTCCGAAGGTAACGTCAGCAACTGGCCGAACCGGCTCTGGCCGATGGCGAAGTACCACCACTGGCTCGGCCGCTCGGGCGGTTACGGCGTGGGCTACGGCGCGCCGGCGTCGGTCGGCGCGGCGCTCGCCAACCGCGACCTCGGCCGCTTCTCGGTCGCCATCCAGTCCGACGGCGACCTGATGTACGCGCCCGGCGTGCTGTGGACCGCAGCCAAGCACAAGATCCCGATGCTCTCCGTGATGCACAACAACCGCGGCTATCACCAGGAGGTGATGCACGTGCAGCGCCTGTCGAACTTCCGCAACCGCGTCGCCAACCTGGGCGGCGACATGGGCCCGGTCGGCACCAGCATCCAGAACCCGGACGTCGAATATCACAAGCTCGCGGAATCGATGGGCTGGTGGGCGAAAGGGCCGATCAAGGATCCGGCGCAGCTCGGGCCGGCGCTGCGCGAAGCGGTCAAGGTGGTGCAGGCGGGCCAGCCGGCCCTGCTCAACGTCTGGACGCAGCCGCGCTGACTGGGGACCGCACATGAAATGCATTCGCTTGCTCGCCCCGGCGACCTTCGCCGCCGCCCTCCTTGCGCCCCATGTCGTCCCGCTCGCTGTTGCAGCCGGGTCCGCCGACAAGGGCAAGGCCGCCTACGTGAAGCACGGCTGCTGGCAGTGCCACGGCTTCGTGGGGCAGGGCGGCGTGACCGGCCCGAAGCTCGCGCCGAATCCGATGCCGCCCGAGGCGCTCTCCGCTTTCGTACGCAATACCAGCGGCGCCATGCCGCCGTATCAGAAGGCGATCCTACCGGACGAGGACCTCGCCGACATCCACGCGTATCTGCAGTCGCTGCCGAAGGCGCCGGACCCCAAGAACATTCCGCTGCTCAATCCCTAGGCGGGAAAGGGCCGGGCCGCAAGCGTGCGGGCGACGAAACGCTATGCTTTCTGCCTGTCCTGTTTCACCGCGTCGCCCCGCGCAGGCTGCTCGAGCGCCTCGGGGTCCACGGGAATCTCGATGATGGCGGGCACCTCCGCCTTGAGCGCTTCCTCGAGCGCAGCGCCGATGTCCCCGGGCCGCTCGACGTAGAAGCCGCGGGCGCCGAAGAGCTCGGCGAACTTGTCGAAGCGCGGGTTGGTGAGGTCGGCGCCGACGTAGCGGCCGTTGAAGAAATATTTCTGGTAGGCCTTCTCGCTGCCCCAGCAGTTGTTGTTGAGCACGATCGCCACGACCGGCATGCGCATGCGCATGGCGGTTTCGATCTCGACGGCGTTCATCAGGAACGAGCCGTCGCCGTTCAGGCTGATGACCGGACGCTCGGGCGCGGCCATCTTGGCCCCGATCGAGGCCGGGTAGGCAAAGCCGAGGCAGCCCTGATCGACGGGCGTGACGAAGCTGCGTGGTTCGTCGAAGTCGTACATGTTGAATGTGGGCGAGATGGTGGTGCCGCCGTCGATGCAGATCACGGTGTTTCGCGGCAGCACCTTGCGCAACTCCGCGTGCACGCGCCGCGGCTTCATCGGCGCGCTGTCGAGCCGTCCGGCGGCGGCGATGCGCTCGGCGCGCTCGCGCTTTCTCTGCGCGATGGCGCCGAGGTGCTCGCGGTTGCGCGGCCAGCCCGCCTCGCGCGAGCGCAGCGCGGCGACGAGCGCGCGCAAGGTCTCGCGTGCGTCGCCCAGCAGCCCGACCTCGACGGGATAGTTACGCCCGATCTCCTTCGGGTCGATTTCGATCTGCACGATCGGCACCTTGGCCGGAACGATGCTGTGATCGTAGAAGGTCGTGAACTGGGCGAGCCGCGTGCCGGCGGCGAGAATCAGGTCCGCGCCCTGCAGCAGCGCTTTCGCCTCGTGCGCGCCCGCGCGCCCGATCGGTCCCACCACCAGCGGGTGCCCGGTCGGGACGGCGTCGTTGCGCGCATACGAGGTCACCACGCCGGCCGAGAGCATCCCGGCAAGCTCGAGGAGTTCGTCCCGCGCGTTCGAATCGCCCACGCCGAGTCCGGCGATGAACACCGGACGCTTCGCGCGCAGCAACGCCGCCGCGGCCGCCGCCACGGCCTCCGGGTGCGCGGCACCCGCGTACTCCGCGCGGGTGCGCGCTGGCGCGAGCACCTCTGCCTCGATATCCTCGTTGAGCACGTCGCGCGGCAGGTCGATATGCACCGGGCCTTTCTTGCCGCTGGTTGCGATGCGGAAGGCGTGCCGGAAAAGCTCCGGGATGCGCTCCGCAAGCGGCACCTGCACGCTCCACTTGGTGAGCGGCCGGAACATGGCCACCTGGTCGATCTCCTGGAACGAGTCGCGATACTGCTGCGAGATCTGCGGCGCGCCGGTGATCGCGATCATCGGCGAGTGGCTGAGGAGCGCGACCGAGACTCCGGTGGTGAGATTGGTCGCACCGGGGCCGTTGGTCGCCATGCACACGCCGGGCTTGCCCGAGACGCGAGCGTAGCCGTCCGCCATGTGGGCCGCGCCCTGCTCGTGGCGCGTGCCGACCCAGCCGATGTCGCGCCGGTCGTACAGGTCGTCCATGATCTCGACCATGCACGAGCCGACGATGCCGTAGACGTAGCGCACGCCCTCGGTACGCAGCGATTCGACGACCGCGCGCCCACCGGACATTTTCATGCTCGCCTCCCTGGCGCCTTAATCGAAGCTGACGATCTCCACCCAGTTCGAGCCCTTGCCGGTCGGGTATTTCTGCAGCAGCTTGAGCGCACCGCTCGCCTGGTCGATCGCGTAG
>DATDGA010000189.1:0-4203 GCA_036522335.1 Burkholderiales bacterium | reverse complement strand
CGCGACACCTGCAAGGGCTTCGGTTACGAGGCGCAGGACCGGCAGCTCGGCTGGGCCGTGCCGGTGTACGTCGCCAAGACCGATGACGCGGCGCGCAGCGAAGCGAAACCGCACTTCGAGGCCTTCCGCAACGTGTTCCTCAGAATGCCGGTGGAGATGCTCCTGCCGCCGGGCTATACCTCGCGCGAGTCATTGAAGGGTGTCATGAAGGCGAAGGCGGCGATGTTCGGCGACATCACCCTGGAGAAATCGATCGAGCTCGGGCTCATCATATGCGGAAGCCCGGAGACCGCGCGCCGCGCCCTCGAGGATCACTGGAAGCAGATGCGGTTCGGGAATCTGCTCGTGCTGTGCCAGTTCGGGACGTTGCCCGCCGGTCTTACGCGCCGGAACATGGAGCTCTTCGCCCGGGAGGTAATGCCGGCCGTGAAGCAACTGACTTCGAAGGCCGTACCCGCTTAGGGACCCACCACGGCGAGCCTGGCGTCCCCAATATCGCCGCCAATTGCAGAACACCCTACCGATACAGATCTACGGGCAGATCGAGCGGCCGGTGCGAGGCGTCTGACCGATAGCCTGCTCTTGCGAGCCCGAGAGAGAAGCTCGGCTTTTCCCATCGCGGGGGTCAGTCCAGAGAAATCCTAGGTCCAGCCAGTAGTGCAGACGACGGCGCACGTCTGCTTTCGGCCAACAGGGGACGTTCGAGGTTTCGATGGTAGTCGCTCTTGCTAGGGAATCGCTCACTTCCGAAACAGCTCTGCAAATACTCCTCTGAGCCACTTGTTGCCGGGCTCACGATGATAGCGGTCGTGCCAATACAGTTTGATTTCGAACCCAGGCAGAGGAACCGGCGGAGGGAAAACACGCACTTTCAGGTGCTCTTGGAATGAGGCCGCAAGTCCTTTCGGAAGCGTGGCGACGAAGTCGGTGTTCAGGACGATCCCCGGAAGTGCGAGGAAGTGCGCATTGCGCAGCGCGATTCTTGCGTTGACGCCGGGCGCACGCAGGGCTCTTTCGATCGTCTCTGCGTGTCCTATCGCGGTAGAGGGATTGGCCGCCACCAGCACGTGCGAGGCTTCGCGAAATTGCCGAAGCGTGAGCGCATCGCGTATCTTCGGATGCCCTTCGCGGACCACGCAGACGTAGGCGGAGCGCGTGAGTATCTGTTGCCGGAAACCGGCCTCGAGACTCGGAATCACTCCGGTTGACAGATCGATTTCTCCAGAAGCCATCGCCTCGCGCAGTTCCTTGATGCTGGGCTGGCAGGTCTCCACCGAAACCGCCGGGGCGACCTTCGCCAGGTGCGCGCATAGCGAGGGCAGAAAGATGCGCTCGCCTAGATCGGTCATCGCGATGCGAAAGACCCGTTTCGAGCTGGCGGGGTCGAATCCCGCCTCGTCGAAGACGCCGCGGATGGCGGTAATGCCTTGCGCTACGGTAGGCGCGATGGTGTCGGCGTAGGGCGTGGGCTGCAGGCCGCGCGGGAGCCTGACGAACAACGGGTCCTTGAACAAGGATCGCAGCCGCGCGAGCGCATGGCTCATCGCCGGCTGGCTGAGGCCGATGGTTTGCCCGGCCGCGCCGAGGTTGCGCGCCTTATAGATAGCCTCGAAGACGACGAGGAGGTTCAGATCGATGCGTCTGCCGAGGGTCTTGATGTCCGATTTCATGGGTCGGGTGGCTTCGGCCACGCAAGGGACCGATATGAATTGAATGAATTTAAGCGATTCTATCAATTCATTTGATCTATATCACGCTCGCCTTTAGCCTGTGCATCCGGTGGCGGGCCCCGTCGCCTGCCCGAAACTGGAGACACGACATGAAAGAAAAAGTAGCCCGAATGATTGGCGCATCGGCCGCCCGGCTCGGGCGCGGGCTGATGCGCGCGATCTGCGCGCTCGCGCTCTGCCTGCCACAGCTTGCAGCCGCCGATGCCTGGCCCGCGAAGCCGGTTCGATTCATCGTTCCGTTCCCCGCCGGCGGCTCGGCCGACGTTGCGGCCCGCGTGATTACAGAGCGGCTCGCGAAGACCTGGAACCAGCCGGTCATCGTCGAGAATCGCCCGGGTGCCAGCACCATCCTGGGCACGAACGCGCTCGTCAAGGCGGCGCCCGACGGCTACACATTCAGCTGGGTGACTAGCGCGCACGCGATCAATCCCAGCCTGTACGCGAACCTGCCCTACGACACGCTGCGCGATTTTGCCGGCGTGACGCTCGTGTACGCGCTCAAGCCGGCGCTCGTGGCTGCGCCGGATTTTCCCGCAGGCACGGTCGACGAGCTTGTCGCGCTCGCAAAGGCGCAGCCGGGAAAGTTGAGCTACGCCTCGCCCGCCACAGGCTCGAGCGTGCACCTCGTGGGTGAACTGTTCAAACTCAAGTACGGCGTCGATATCCTTCACATAGGCTACAAGGGCAGCACTGCCGCGCATCCGGACGTGATGTCGGGGCGCGTGCCCTTGATGTTTGATGCCCTTCCCAATGCGCTGCCGCACATCAAATCCGGAAAGCTGAAGCTGCTTGCCGTCGTCAGCAACAACGCCGTTCCCGGGTATCCGGAATTCCCGTTGCTTACCGGCCTGCTGCCTGCAAACGCCACCGTAGGCTGGAACGGCATCGTCGTGCCAGCCAAGACGCCGCGCGAAATGGTCGCGAGGCTCAACGCCGACATCGTCGCGGCGGTGCGCTCGCCCGAGGTCCAGGAGCGCTTTGCCGCATTTTCCGTGGACACCATCGTGAGCACGCCGGAACGTTTCGATGCCTTCATCCGCGAGGACGTGGCGCGGTGGGCGGAGGTGGTGAAGCGCGCGGGCGTCAAGATCGAGCAGGGGAACTAGCCGTGCTGCGCTACCGGGGGTTGGGCTACGTTTCGCTCAACGTAACGGATCTCAGGCGCTCGCGCGAATTCTACGAAGGCGCGCTCGGCCTGCAGTTCGACGGCGAGGGCCCGGAGGGCGAATTGTTTTTTGGCGCGGGCGGGGAGCATCAAGGCGTTGTGCTGTGTCGGGGCGACAAACCGGGACTAAAGCGGATCGGCTGGGAGCTTGAAAGCGAGGCTCAGCTCGATCTGCTGGCGCAAACGCTCGATCGTTGCGGCGTGCGCTGGCGGGAGCTTTCGCCGCAAGCGTGCCGGTCGATCCGAGTCGAACGCTGCATCCGCATGGAGGAGGCGAACACCGGTGCGAGCTTCGATTTCCTCTCGGGTTTCGTGACGAGGGCTCTCGCCCCGCGCGAGGCGACCATCTCGAAAATCCGCAGGCTCGGCCACATCGTGTTGCGTACACCGCGCTACCGCGAGGCGGCGAAATTCTTCGAGGAAGCACTCAATTTCCGCACTTCCGACGAGATCGAGGATCGGATCACGCTCCTGCGCTGCTTTCCGAACCCGTTCCACCACTCGCTCGGCATCGCCAACGCGGAACGCAACATGCTGCATCACGTGAATTTCATGCTGAGCGAGACCGGCGACATGAACGCCGCGGCGGATCGATTCAGGAAGAGCGGCGTTCCGATCGTGTGCGGGCCCGGCCTCCACCCTCCGTCGGGGAGCGTGTTCCTTTATTTTCTCGACCCGGACGGGCTCACGCTCGAATACAGCCAAAGCATGGAACGGTTCGAGGAAGTCGCGCCGCGAGCGCCGCGGGTGCTGCCGCCGGTACCGGAGTCGAGCGATGCCCTGGGCAACGAACGGGATCCGCGCATGGGTGCGATCGGCGAAATCGAGACCCTTTCCGCGGGCACATGAATCAACCCGCCAACGGCGTGCACCGCCGGATACTTATTTCCTGAGTGTCCGCTTCGGGTCGAGAGCTGTCATTTGCAAAGGTTGGCCCGTACCTCACGCGACTCTGGCTGTCTTGCTCCGGGATGCACAGAAAACTCTTTACGGACCACCCCGCGCAGGTGCCTTGTCCCTTGCCCTGAACTCATAGACGAGCAGCGCGGCGCCGAGCGCTCCGCCGGCGGCATTCAGCCAGGCGTTGATCGCCGAGGCCTGGAACGGCATCAGGAGCATAAGGCCCGCGACGCCGAATGCAACCCGTATCGGCAAGCCCATCACTCGGATCGCATATCCGGTGAAGGCGGCGCAAACGAACCAGATGCCGGCGATCGACAGGATCATCACCAGCGCTATCTCGACCGCGCTGCCGCGCATGATCAGCGCCGGCGAGTAGACGAAGAGGAAGGGCACGATGTAGGAGGC
>DATDGA010000188.1:0-3372 GCA_036522335.1 Burkholderiales bacterium | reverse complement strand
GCCCTGCATTTCGTCGCAGCCGTTCGAGCAGAGAAAGGCGAGCTGGGCTTCGGTCTCGACGCCCTCCGCGACGACTTTCAGCCTGAGATTCTGGGCGAGGTTGATGATCGCGCGGGTCAGCGTCGCGTCGTCGGCATCCGTAGTCAGGTCATGAATGAACGTGCGGTCGATTTTCAGGGTGTCGATGGGGAAGCGCTTCAGGTAGGCGAGACTCGAATAGCCGGTGCCGAAATCGTCCACGGACAGCCTGACACCCGATTCCTTCAGGTCGTGCAGGGTCCGGGCGGCTCCCTCCGGGTCCTTCATCAGCAGGGATTCGGTGATCTCGAATTCGATGAGGGACGGATCGACTTCCGTGTCGCGCAGGATCTGCCGGACGAGGTCTATCAGGTTCTTCTGCTCGAACTGGCGCGCCGAGAGGTTGACGGAGATCGGGGGAACCTTCAGGCCGGATTTTTGCCATGCCTTGATCTGCGCGCAGGTCGTGCGCAGCACCCATTCGCCGGTCTGAACGATCAGCCCGGTTTCCTCGAGCACCGGAATGAACGTACCCGGCAGCACGATTCCCTTTTCCGGCTGCTGCCAGCGCAGTAGCGCCTCGAAGCCGCAGATCTTTCCAGTGGCCAAGTCGGCCTTCGGCTGGTAGAACAGCAGGAATTCGTCCCGCTCCAGTGCCCGGCGCAGCTCCGCCTCCATCTGTACCCGCCGAATCGCGCGTTCGTTCATGTCCTTCGTAAAGTACTGGTAGTTGTTGCGTCCCTGTTCCTTGGCGCGGTACATCGCCGCATCCGCGTTCACGACCAGCGCTTCGGCGCTGTCGCTGTCCGCCGGATACAGGGTGATGCCGACGCTCGCAGTCACGTACGTTTCCTTCCCGTCGAGGTCAAAGGGCCGCTTGAAGACGTCGATGATTTTGCGTGCGACCTGCCCCGCGTCGGCGGGCCTGCCGAGCTCGGAGAGGATCGCGGCGAACTCGTCGCCGCCGAGCCGTCCCACGGTGTCGCTGCTGCGGATGCAGCTTCGCAACCGTCGCGCCGCCTCCCTGAGCAGCTTGTCGCCGGCGCCGTGTCCCAGCGTGTCGTTCACCAGCTTGAAGCGGTCCAGATCGATGAACAGCACCGCCATCGGCCAGTCGTTGCGCTTGGCGAGCGCCATGGCCTGCGTGAGGCGGTCCTGGAAAAGGTTGCGATTGGGCAGGCCGGTAAGCGCGTCGAACTGCGCCAGATACGCGACCTTTTCCTCGGCAGCCAGTCGCTCGCGGATGTCCCGCGAGATCGCGGCGATGATGGTCGAGTCCCCGGAACGCAGCACGTGGCGCGTCGATTCGAAGGGCAGCAGGGACCCGTCCTTGCAGATGTAATGGCTTTTCATCCCCCTGGAAATCTCCACCGTATCTCCGGTGGGCTTTGCGATGAGGGAGTCGTAGTTCCGTTCGAGTTCCTCGCGCCCGACGGGAAGCACGTCCTGCGGGCCCATCCGGAGCAGCTCCTCCCTGGAATAGCCCAGCAGCCGGCACGCCGTCCGGTTGACGTCCACGAAGCGCATCGTCGCGCGGTCGATCAGGACGATCATGTCCGCGGAGTGGTCCATCGCCAGCCGGAAGCGGCGCAAATCCTCCTCGCGACTGAGGCGCTCGGTGAGATCGCGCGCGACGGCGACGACAACGGTCCCTCCGGCGGACGGCACGGCGCGGCGGAACGTCTCGACCGGAAGCCGGGTGCCGTCCTTGCGGCGGTACCAGCCCTCGATGCTCCGATCGGACTCGTTGCCCTCGAGCAGGCGGCGATAGAGCTCGCTCAGCTCCTCGCGCGTAATCGAGAAAACGTCGTGCGGTCCCTTCTCGAGCAGCTCCTCGCGACTGTAGCCGAGCGCGCGGCACGCGGCGTCGTTGACATCCACGTAACGCAGCTTCTTCGGATCGACCAGCATGATCAGGTCGGCCGAAACGTCCATGGCGGCGCGGAAACGGCGCAAGTCGTCCTCGCTCTGCTCCTCACGCTTCAGGTTGGAGAGCATCACGAAGCCGAAAAAAAGGACGACGAGGGAGCCGAGACCGCCCGCTGCGAGATAAAGCCATCGGTCCTTACTGGATTCCGCGAGTACCGCGACGAGCGACTGACCGACGACGGCGTACATGGGGAAATCGGGGATTCGCCGGAAGCTGAAAATGCGCTCGACTCCGTCGAGCCCACCCCGGCGGATATCGGTCGCTCCCTTCGCGGCGCCCGAAGCGGTCGATGGAATTTCCGGCAGCCGCCGGGTCCCGGTTGCGCCGATGTCGGGCCAGCGGAGGAGAAGGGTATTGTCGGGACCCCTTATTCCAACCAGGCCGTTCGATCCGAGATCCAGCCCCTCGTAAACGCGGATAAGGGCGTCGGGCGAAACCGACAATACCAGCACCCCCGAAAACACTCCCTTCTTGCCGGGGATAGCGCGCGTGAACTGAATGGACGGTCTCGCGGACGCGCCGCCTCGTGCGGGAGTGCTGAGGTACAGCCGATCGTCGCCGGCGTTCCCGTGGAACTTGAAATACTCGCTATCGCCGAGAAATACGCGCGCTCCCGGACTCTCCGTGTCGCTGTAAGCGAGCCACCCCCGCCCATCGACGACGGAAACCTGAAACGTGAATTTGTCTTCGCGGAGACCTTTTTCGAGCGCCACGGCATCCGCGAAATGCCCGGGATCCTGGGCCCAGCGATTCCTGAGATTCCTGAGGAGAAGATCGATCGCCGCCGCGTACGACGAAAAATGTTCCGCGACGATGTTGGAGAGGTTTTGTCCCTGCTGGGTCGCGACGCGCAGCGCCGCTTCGCGCTCGCTGCGAAGGTGATAGGCGATGGCGCTCCACAGCAGAGCGATGACGACGGCGGCGGCCGCCACCAGCTGGATGCGGAGCCGGCGGATGGGTGTCCAGATCATAGACGCAGCACGTCCCTGGCAGGAACAGGCACCTCCCGTGCCAGATTTGCGCGACCCCCGTGTGGAAGCCGTCGGCACCTGGCTGGCGGAAATCATACCCTGTCCGGGGCCGACAAGAGTCCCGGCAGCCCCTCGGTGTCAGACTCTTCGCCGGGACTTTCGACTTCTCGCCGGAACCGAGGGAGACTCACTCATGACGTCTACTCGCGGCTCAATTGCTCGACCCTCGTCTGTTGGGAATTCTCAGACGTGCGCGCGCCGTGCGCCGCCTTTCTCCTTGCGGCCGGCGCCGGGGATTGCGAGGGTCCGCTTTTCCCGAAGTATTCGTTCGCACTCTTCGGCAGTGGTCGGTTTGGCGAAGAGATAGCCCTGCATTTCGTCGCAGCCGTTCGAGCAGAGAAAGGCGAGCTGGGCTTCGGTCTCGACGCCCTCCGCGACGACTTTCAGCCTGAG
>DATDGA010000187.1:0-1603 GCA_036522335.1 Burkholderiales bacterium | reverse complement strand
GCCCTGCATTTCGTCGCAGCCGTTCGAGCAGAGAAAGGCGAGCTGGGCTTCGGTCTCGACGCCCTCCGCGACGACTTTCAGCCTGAGATTCTGGGCGAGGTTGATGATCGCGCGGGTCAGCGTCGCGTCGTCGGCATCCGTCGAGATGTCGCGGACGAAAGTGCGGTCGATCTTCAGAGTATCGATGGGAAAGCGCTTCAGATATCCGAGACTCGAATAGCCGGTGCCGAAGTCGTCCATGGACAGCCTGACTCCCGACTCCTTCAGGCTGTGCAGCGTGCGCGCCGCTCCCTCGGGATCGTTCATCAGCAGGGACTCGGTAATCTCGAATTCAATGAAGGACGGGTCTACGTTCGCGTCGCGCAGGATCTGCTGGACGGCGTCTTTCAGATTCTTCTGCTCGAACTGGCGCGCCGAGAGGTTGACGGAGATTGGGGGAACCTTCAGGCCGGATTTTTCCCAGGCCTTGATCTGCGCGCAGGTCGTGCGGAGAACCCATTCGCCGGTCTGAACGATCAGCCCGGTTTCCTCGAGCACCGGAATGAATTCGCCCGGCAGCACCATTCCCTTTTCCGGCTGCTGCCAGCGCAGGAGCGCCTCGAAGCCGCAGATCTTTCCGGTGACGAGATCGGCTTTGGGCTGGTAGAACAGTCGGAACTCCTCCCGTTCGAGCGCCCGACGCAACGCGGCCTCCATCTGCACGCGCTGGAGGGCGCGCTCGTTCATGTCCTTCGTGAAGTACTGGTAGTTGTTGCGTCCCTGTTCCTTGGCGCGGTACATCGCTGCGTCCGCGTTGACCACGAGCGCTTCGGCGCTGTCGCTGTCGGCCGGATAGAGGGTGACGCCGACGCTCGCGGTCACGTAGGTTTCCTTCCCGTCCAGATCGAAAGGCTGCTTGAAAATGTTGATGATTTTCTGCGCCACCAGCCCTGCGTCGGCGGGCTTGCCGAGCTCGGAGAGGATCGCGGCGAACTCGTCCCCGCCGAGCCGTCCCACGGTGTCGCTGCTGCGGATGCAGCTTCGCAGCCGCTGCGCCGCTTCCTTGAGCAGCTTGTCGCCGGCGCCGTGTCCCAGCGTGTCGTTGACCAGCTTGAAGCGGTCCAGATCGATGAACAGCACCGCCATCGGCCAGTCGTTGCGCCTGGCGAGCGCCATGGCCTGCGTCATGCGATCCTGGAACAGATTGCGATTGGGAAGGCCGGTGAGCGCGTCGAACTGCGCCATATGCGCGACCTTTTCCTCTATTGCCAGGCGCGCGCGGATGTCCCGCGAGATCGCGGCGATGACGGTCGTGTCCCCCGAACGCAGCACGTGCCGCGTCGATTCGAACGGCAGCAGGGACCCGTCCTTGCATACGTAGTTGCTTTTCATCCCGCCCAGGACCACGTCCGGCTCGCCGGTGGGCCTTGCGATGAGTTCGTCGTAGGATCGCTCGAGCTCTTCCCGGCTAACGGGAAGCACGTCCTGCGGGCCCATCTGCAGGAGCTCTTCCCTGGAATAGCCGAGCAGGCGGCATGCGGTCTCGTTGACGTCCACGAAGCGCATCGTTGTGCGGTCGATGAGGACGATCATATCCGCCGAGTTGTCCATCGCCAGCCGGAAG
>DATDGA010000186.1:0-3559 GCA_036522335.1 Burkholderiales bacterium | reverse complement strand
TGGGGAAGATCGGTCGCAACGATCCCTGTCCCTGCGGATCGGGAAAAAAATACAAGCACTGTCACGGCAAACTGGCCTGAGCCGGCTTGGTGGCGGGGCGATGTCCACGGAATGGCTGTTAACCTGAATCCCCCTAGACCCGGCGACCTTCTCGAGGTGAAAGGCGTCAAGCTCGGTATCGCCGAAGCCGGGATGCGCAAGGCCGGACGCAAGGACCTGCTTCTCGTCACGCTTGCCGAAAGCTCGCGCCTCGCCGGGGTGTTTACGCAGAATCGCTTTTGCGCGGCGCCGGTGCAAGTGGCCAAGGAGCACCTGGCTTCAGGCACCTCTCCCCGGGCCTTGCTCGTCAACACCGGTAACGCCAACGCCGGTACCGGAAAATCCGGGATCGCCGGCGCAAGGGCGAGCTGCGAGGAAGCGGCGCGGTTGATCCGCTGCGATCCGCGGCAGGTGCTGCCCTTTTCGACGGGCGTGATCATGGAGCCGCTGCCACTGGAGCGCATCATTTCAGGCCTGCCGGCGTGCATTGCCGACTTGCGCGAGGACAACTGGGCACGCGCGGCAGAGGCGATCATGACCACCGATACCGTTGCAAAAGCCCGGTCGCGACGCGTGAACCTGGGAAACGGCACGGCCGCTGTGACCGGGATCGCCAAGGGCGCGGGCATGATCCGTCCTGACATGGCGACCCTGCTCGGATTCGTTGCCACGGACGCCCCGATTGCGCAGGCGCTGCTGCAGCACCTGGTCGCCGAAGCCGCAGCAGAATCCTTCAACCGCATCAGCGTCGACGGCGATACCTCCACCAACGATTCCTTCGTTCTCATTGCCACCGGAGCCGCCGGCGGCCCGACGATTGACGACAGGAGGCACGCCGGATTCGCGGCTCTGCGCGAAGCGATATGCGACGTATCGCGGTGGCTCGCTCAGGCAATCGTGCGCGACGGCGAAGGCGCAACCAAGTTCATCACCGTCCGCGTGGAAAAAGGCAGGGACGAAGCCGAATGCACGAGCGTCGCCTACGCAATCGCCCACTCGCCGTTGGTGAAAACCGCGTTCTTCGCCTCCGACCCGAACTTGGGCCGGATCCTCGCCGCGGTCGGCAACTCAGGCGTAGGCGACCTCGACGTCGGTCGCGTCGAGCTGTACCTCGACGAGGTGCTGGTGTCAAAGGACGGCGGCCGCGCCCCGGCCTACCGCGAGGAGGACGGAAAGCGCGTGATGGCAAGAAGCGAGATCACCGTGCGCGTCCTGCTCAACCGCGGGCCTGCGGCGACCACCGTGTGGACCTGCGATCTGTCGCATGATTACGTTACTATCAACGCCGAATACAGGACCTAACACCGGAGACGGCGCGTCATGTCTGAACTCGAACGGCTGATCAAGCGGGGCGAAGCGCTGCTCGAGCGGGTGGAGACGCTGCTGCCGCCGGCGTCGCGCCCGGTGGATTGGCAGGCGAGCATCGCTTTCCGCTGGCGCAAGACCTCGCGTCACGGTTTCATCCAGCCGGTGACGAACCTGCACCGCATCCGCCTCTCGGACCTTTGCGGGGTCGATAGCCAGAAATCGCTGATCGAGCAGAACACCCGTCAGTTCGTCGAAGGTCGCACCGCCAACAACGCGCTCCTGACCGGGGCTCGCGGCACCGGAAAATCCTCGCTTGTGAAGGCCGTGCTGAACAAATTTCATCGCCAGGGCCTGCGCCTGATCGAAGTGGAAAAGCACGACCTGATCGATCTTCCCGACATCGTCGACCAGGTCGCGGGGCGGCCCGAGCGGTTCATTCTGTTTTGCGACGACCTGTCGTTCGAGCTCTCGGAGGCGGCCGGCTACAAGGCGCTCAAGGTGGTGCTCGACGGTTCGATTGCTGCGACTTCCGAGAATCTCCTCATCTACGCCACATCCAACCGGCGGCATCTCATGCCCGAGTACATGCAGGAGAATCTGGAGACGAAGCATCTGGGTGAGGAGATTCATCCCGGAGAAACCGTCGAGGAGAAGATCTCCCTTTCGGAGCGCTTCGGCCTGTGGGTCTCCTTCTACCCGTTCGACCAGGACGGCTATCTTGAGATCGTGAGCCACTGGCTGCGCGAGCTCGGCTGCCGCGGGGGAGACATATCCAAGGCCCGGCAGGAGGCGCTGCAGTGGGCGCTGCTGCGCGGGTCGCGCAGCGGCCGCGTCGCCTGGCAGTTCGCGCGCGACTACGCCGGGCGCAATGCCGGCGACGGCAAGTCGAAGCGCTGACCAGGCGTCCATGATGTCGGCCTCGGTGGACGTCGCCGTGGCGGTGCTGATCCGTTCCGACGGCGCCGTGCTTCTCGCGCAGCGTCCCGCAAGCAAGGTCTACTCGGGCTACTGGGAGTTTCCTGGCGGCAAGGTCGAGCCGGGCGAGCCGGTCGTCGAGGCACTCAAGCGCGAGATACGTGAAGAGCTCGGGATCGGGATCGAGCGCGCACATCCCTGGATCACCCGGGTGTTTACCTATCCGCATGCCACGGTACGCCTTCACTTCTACCGGGTAGACGCCTGGCGTGGGGAGCCGCGTGCGCTCGAACACCAGGCCATCGCCTGGCAGCGCCCGGATGCGATCGAACTCGCCCCACTGTTGCCGGCGAACGGTCCGGTGCTGCGCAGCTTACTGCTTCCCGCCGAGTACGCCATCACGCGCGCCGGCGAGCTTGGCGTCGCGCCGTTTCTTTCGCGGCTCGAGGCGAGACTGCAAGGCGGATTGAAACTCATCCAGGTGAGGGAAAAGTCTCTCACGCGTCGGGCAGTTGAGGAGTTTGCGCGGCACGTAGTCCCACTAGCGCACGCTCATGGCGCCAAGGTCCTCGTCAACGCCGATTCCGAGCTCGCGCGGGAAATCGGCGCCGACGGCGTGCACCTCACCGCGGAGCAATTGCGCGGCGCGACCGCTCGCCCCGATTTTCCGTGGTGCGGCGGATCGTGCCACTCGGGCGAGGAGCTGCGCACTGCCGAGGGGCTTGGAGTGGATTTTGTCGTGCTCGGGCCGGTCCACGCAACGCCGTCCCACCCGCAGGCGGGCCCGCTCGGGTGGGAACGATTCCGGGAAATCGCAGCGGGCGCCGCCGTGCCGGTCTATGCGCTTGGCGGGATCGTGCCGGGCGATCTGGAGCAGGCTCTGATCTGCGGCGCGCACGGGATCGCGATGGTGCGCGCAGCGTGGGAAAGACAGGATTGAGGGGCTAGTTCGGATCGACGGAAACCGATCCCTCCTCTCAATCCTGCTGTTGACTTTCAGGCGGGCTCTTGTCTCCTTCCACGCCCACGCGATATTTCTCCATCGCCCAGTCACCGAGATCGATCAGCTTGCAGCGTTCTGAACAGAACGGCCGGTAGCGATCTTCCGTGGTCCACACCACCTGCGCGTTGCAGCGCGGACACCTCACAAAGCGCGTCTTGCTCACGACCCTACAGATTGCAGAAAGTGAGCTCGAATTCGACATCCGCCTCGCATACCCGAGTGCCGAAAGTGCTGAAGCGGACGTTCAGGGCGTAACGGTTGGCGCTGATCTCTGGAATGAACTGCGAATCGAGC
>DATDGA010000185.1:0-13842 GCA_036522335.1 Burkholderiales bacterium | reverse complement strand
CTATCTGCCACCCTTCGGGCTTCTTGACCATCACCAGGTTGATGTAGACACGGTTCTTGGCGGGCTCGGCGCCCGGTTCTCCAACCGTGAGTTGCGTCGGGGCGTACACTTGCGCGACGCGCCTGCTGACAGAAATGACGCGGAGCTCCTTTTTGTCGGCATCAATATGCCAAGTGCCCCTGTAGCGTTCCTCGAGCGCTTTGAGCGCGGCTTCCCGGCCCCAGATGGGCTTGCCCCGGCTGATCCATAGAAAATCGGGCGAGTCCGCGAGCAAGTTGCGCATGGATTTCAAATCATGCGCGTTCTGACTGGCGATGTACTTGTCAAAGACGGCGCGAACTTCGTCTTCCATGGTCGCGGCGTGAGCCAGCGTTGCCATCATTACCGTCGCTGTCAACGCGGCGAAAAGAAAAAATCGCTTTACCATTCCTCCCTCCAAAACTCCATCCCAATACTGAGTGGGCCCGCCTGGATTCGAACCAGGGACCAAAGGATTATGAGTCCTCTGCTCTAACCGGCTGAGCTACAGGCCCGCTGAACACGTTGCCCACTTTGTTCAGGGCATAGTTATTATCAGTCCGAGCGTTCAGCGGCCGCGGGTAATACCGCCCAGATCCAACTCGCTTCCAGGCCGCTGCAACGCGAGCGGATATTGCGGCGCCGAAGGCGTCCGTAATATCAATCAATTGTTGTCCAGGAAACTCTTCAGCCGCTCCGAGCGAGACGGGTGACGAAGTTTGCGCAATGCCTTTGCTTCGATCTGCCGGATGCGCTCGCGCGTGACGTCGAATTGCTTGCCGACCTCTTCCAGCGTGTGGTCGGTGTTCATTTCGATGCCGAAGCGCATGCGCAACACCTTGGCCTCGCGCGGCGTGAGCGAGTCCAGCACGTCCTTGGTGACTTCACGCAAGGACGCGTACATCGCGGCGTCGTTTGGCGCAAGCGTCGCCTGATCTTCGATGAAATCTCCGAGGTGCGAGTCGTCGTCGTCGCCGATCGGCGTCTCCATCGAGATCGGCTCCTTGGAGATCTTGAGGATCTTGCGGATCTTGTCCTCCGGCATCTCCATCTTCTGCGCGAGCGTCGCAGGGTCGGGCTCTTGCCCGGTCTCCTGCAGGATCTGGCGCGAGATGCGGTTCATCTTGTTGATCGTCTCGATCATGTGCACCGGAATCCTGATGGTACGCGCCTGATCGGCGATCGAGCGCGTGATCGCCTGCCGGATCCACCAGGTGGCGTATGTGGAGAACTTGTAGCCGCGACGGTATTCGAACTTGTCCACCGCCTTCATCAGGCCGATGTTCCCCTCCTGGATGAGGTCGAGGAACTGCAGACCGCGGTTGGTGTACTTCTTCGCGATGGAAATCACGAGGCGCAGATTGGCCTCGGTCATTTCGCGCTTCGCGCGGCGGGCCTTGGCCTCGCCCGTGGACATCTGCTTGTTGATGTCTTTCAGGTCTTTCAGGGGAATGCCGATCCGCCTCTGGATCGTAAGGAGTTTTTGCTGTTGCTCGAGGATGTTGGGCTCGAAGCGCGAGAGCAGGCTGCTCCAGGGCCTTGCGGCGACGATCTCGTTCTTTACCCAGCGCATGTTCGTCTCGCTGCCGGGAAACTCCTTGATGAAGTGGGGTCGCAGCATGCCGCCCTTGTTCACGCACAGGTTCATGATCTCCCGCTCGTGGCTGCGCACCTCGTCCACCATTCCGCGTAAGGAATCGCATAGTTTCTCGATGATGCGCGCGGTGAATCGGATGTTCATCAGTTCGTTGCCGATCTGGTCGCGCACCCTGATGTATTCCTTGCTGCGGTGGCCATGTTCGGCCAGTGCGCGCTTCATTTTCTCGTAGAGGCGGTGGATTTTGGCAAAGCGCGCGAGTGCGTCCTCCTTCAACCGCAACAGGGTGGCCGAAATCGCGGCGCTGTCGTCCTCGCCCTCCGTCTCTTCCTCTTCTTCGGGCTCGACGTCGTCGGCAAGCTCCTGGATCGGCTCGTCTTTCGCGTTAGGGTCGATCAGACCGTCGACCAGCTCGTCGACGCGCATCTCGTCGCGTGAGACTCTGCCGGCCAGATCGAGGATTTCTGCGATGGTCGTCGGGCAGGCCGAGATCGCCTGAATCATGTGCTTCAGGCCGTCTTCGATCCTTTTGGCAATTTCAATCTCGCCCTCGCGCGTGAGGAGCTCGACCGAGCCCATTTCCCGCATGTACATGCGCACCGGGTCGGTGGTACGACCAAACTCAGGATCGACCGTGGAAAGCGCCGCTTCCGCTTCTTCCTCCGCGTCCTCGTCGGGCACCCCCGCCGGGGCGGTCTCGGAAATCAGGAGAGTATCGGCATCCGGCGCCTCGTCGTAGACCTGGATCCCCATGTCGTTGAACGTGGAGATGATGGACTCGATCTGCTCGGCATCCACCATGTCGTCAGGCAGGTGGTCGTTGATCTCGGCGTAGGTGAGAAAGCCGCGCTCTTTTCCGAGTTTGATAAGGTTCTTCAGGCGCGTGCGACGCGCTTCGGCGTCCTCGGGCCGGGCCTCTGCACGCAGCAGCAGGGCGCGCTCGGCGTCGCCGTTGCGCCGCGGCCGCCCGGCCTTACGCAGCTTCAGCAGCTCCTGCGCCTGCTGCTTGAGCTGGGCTTTCAGCTCCTTCTCCTTCTGCTTGGCAAGGAGCGCGGCTTCCTTCGCCTTCGCCTTCTCCAGAGCAGCGAGTTCCTTGGCCTTCGCCTTCTCGCGTGCAGCAAGCTCCTTCGCCTTCGCCTTTTCGTGCGCGATACGCTCGCGTTCGCGCTGCTTTTCCTTGGCGGCCTTGAGGCGCAGTTTTTCCTTTGCGGCGCGCTCGCGTGCTTTCTGCAGCGCAGCGGCCCGGCGCGTCCGTTCCTTGTCTTTGGCGACTTTTAGGCGCGCCCGCTCCTTTTCCCTCACCGCCTTCGCGCGAGCGGCTTCCTTCGCCTTTTGAGCCTTCTCTTTTTCTCGCTGTCGCGCCGCCTTCGCGCGGGCCGCATGCTGCAATTTCATGCTGCGAACTCTTTTCTTCTCTCTGGCGGCTTTGTCCCGCGCGACATGCAGCGCCTTTCGCGCTTTCTGCGCACGCAACTTCTCGGTGGCTCTGGCTTTCTGTGCCTTGAGCCTCGCTTGCGCTTTGGCGCGTGCTTTTGAGTTAAGCTTATGATTCGCCATGATTTCCATGCCCCTCATGGTGTCGAACGGGAACCTGATATTGTAGCATTATTCCGGCTTGTTTCGGCTATTCCCTTGAGTTCATTGAGCTGAGTCAGCAGCGACCGCATCTCGTCCCGTTCTTCCGGCGTAGGATCGGGCTTCGCAGTCAGAGCGTCCAGCCTGCGCTTCCTCTGCTTCTGCTGCCACAACGTTACCAACCCGCGGAATTCCGCCTCCATCTGTTCGGCTTCAAGCTTCGTTTCGTTGAGTGCGACCTGGCTCGACGCGAGCATTTCGGCGAATTCAGTGCCGTTGAAGTGCTCGATGAGCGCGCCGCCATGCGCCTGTGGGTTAGTCCGGCAAAACTCGGCCACGGCGAGGAGCATTCGCCCGTCGAAGGATCCGGGGTCCTGCATCGCTGGCGGGAGTTCCGCGGCGAGCAGAGGCTTCGCAATCAGGCACTGAAGCAACACCCGCTCCGGCCTGCGTTCGGGAAGGTTCGCACCGCGGTCCCGTCCAGGGGTGGGT
This sequence comes from Burkholderiales bacterium, assembly GCA_036522335.1. Lineage (GTDB taxonomy): Bacteria > Pseudomonadota > Gammaproteobacteria > Burkholderiales > SG8-39 > VBDM01. The sequence continues at coordinate 10,160 of DATDGA010000185.1, read as the reverse complement.
GCAGCGAATCTGGTTTCGGTGAGTTCTCGGGTAAGCTGCGCAGCTTGACCCGCGTCTAGGTGTGCCGTAGCTGCGATTCTCTGAATAAGCTGCGGCCGTAACGTCCGGGCCGAAATCTGCTTCAGCAGCGGCTTCGCTTCGTCCACAAGCCGCCCGCGCCCCTCGTGCGTGTTCAGTTCAACACGCCCCATTAGCTCATCCATGAAGAACTCCGACAGCGGCCGTGCCATCTCCAGCTTTTTCTCGAACGCTTCCGGGCCCTCTTCCCGCACGAAGCTATCGGGATCGTGTTCCGGCGGCAGAAACAGAAACCGCACAGTCTTTTTGTCGCCAAGATGCGGCAGGCTCGCTTCGAGCGCGTGCCAGGCAGCCTTGCGCCCGGCCGCGTCGCCGTCGAAGCAGAAAACGACTTCGTCGGTCTGCCGCAAAAGCTTCTGGACATGTGTGGCCGAGGTGGCCGTTCCGAGCGTCGCGACGGCATATTCGACGCCGTGCTGCGCGAGCGCCACCACGTCCATATAGCCCTCGACCACGATTACGCGGCCTGCCGCGCGGATCGCCAGCCGCGCCTGGACAAGACCATAGAGTTCGCGTCCCTTCTCGAAGAGCGGGGTCTCCGGGGAGTTGAGATACTTCGGCTCCCCTTCGCCGAGCACGCGACCGCCAAAAGCAATCACCGACCCACGTTGATTGAGAATGGGGAACATGATGCGGTCCCGAAACCGATCGTAGCGTCGTCCGCCCTCACCGTCGATCACGAGGCCCGCGTCCTTCAACGCCTTGTCGTCATACTTTAGGAAGATGCTCGCAAGGTTCTGCCAGCCATCGGGAGCGTAGCCGATACCGAAGCGCGCAGCGATTTTCCCGGTCAATCCGCGACCCTTCAGGTACCCAACCGCCCGAGGCGCGTCCTTGAGCCGGTCGCGATAAAAATCGCAGGCGCGTTGCAGGATATCGTAGAGATCGGGACCGGTTTCGGATTCCCCGCCGCTTTTTCCCCCACGACGCTCGAACTCCGGCATCTTCATCCCCACCGACTCGGCGAGGTCCTTCACCGCGTCGACGTAGCCGAGGCCCTGGTACTCCATGAGGAAGGAGATGGCGTTGCCGTGCTCGCCGCAGCCGAAGCAATGATAGAACTGCTTGGTCGGACTGACCGTGAACGAAGGAGTCTTTTCCGTGTGGAACGGGCAGCAGGCCATATAGTTCGCCCCGCCCTTCTTCAGCGGAACGTAACGCTCGATCACGTCGACGATGTCGACGCGGTGGAGCAGATCTTGCTTGAACGATTCTGGAATCACGATCCAGGTGATCTTTTTCGAAACAGTGCGTGGGTTTGCGCACCACGCAAATTCGAGCGTTGGCCTCTCCCCGCCGTCATGTTCTCTTTATAAGCGAAATTTCCACGAGCGCAAGGGGGATGCCGCCCTATGGAACCTCTCAGCCCGCTAGTTTCGCCTTGACCAGTGCAGACAGCTTGCCCATATCTGCGCGCCCAGCCAGCTTCCCTTTCAGCATTCCCATCACTTTGCCCATGTCGGACACACTCTTTGCACCTGTTTGTGCCATCGCACTTGAGACCTCATCCGCAAGCTCGGCGTCGGTCAGTTGCTTGGGCAGATAGCCCGAAAGTAGGTTCAATTCGTAGGTCTCGTTGTCAACGAGGTCTTTGCGACTGGCCGCCTGAAACTGCTCAATCGAGTCGCGGCGCTGCTTGATCATCTTTTCAACCACCGCGACGACCTCAGCGTCGGCCAACTCTTTCCTGTCATCCACTTCGCGCTGCTTTATCGCGGCGAGCAGCAGGCGGATAGCCGAAAGCCTCTGCGCTTCTCTGGCCTTCATCGCAACCTTCATGTCCTCGACTACTTTGGACTTGAGAGACATGAAATTCTAGGCTGAGGATCGAGAATTAGGGGAGGGGTCTGAAACCTACATTGGGCCAAGAGCAAGAGGCGGAAATGACAAGGGCCAGACGGGCGATCCAGGTCCGGCCCTCGATTCCCGTGCCATGTCCTCAATCCCCGAGGGCTCAATCCTAAAAGAGCTTGGGCGGAAGCGTCTGGTTGCGCAGGCGCTTGTAGTGCCGCTTGACGGCGGCCGCGAGTTTCCTCTTGCGGTAAGCAGTCGGCTTTTCGTAGAACTCGCGGGCGCGTAATTCCGTGAGAAGCCCGGTTTTTTCCACAGTGCGCTTGAAGCGGCGCAACGCCACCTCGAATGGCTCGTTTTCCTTGACGCGTACAGTCGGCATGGAGGCCTGTTGTCCGGAAGCAAAGGCGCGGATTCTACCAGAGAACTCCCTCCGGAGTCATCCGCCCCGTGCCGGGCGGCGCCAGCCCGGCCTGCTCAGGCGCTCGAACACGAGATAGAGCGCGGGCAGCACGATCAGAGTGAGCAGGGTGGCCGTCACCAGGCCGCCGATCACCACCACCGCGAGCGGTTTCTGCGTTTCCGAGCCGATTCCGGTGGATACCGCCATCGGGAGCAGCCCGAGGGCGGCGAGCAGGCCCGTCATCAGCACCGTGCGCATGCGCGTCAACGAGCCCTTCATCACCGCCTCCTCGGGCGAGGCGCCAGCATCGCGCAGCTGATTGAAATAGGCAACCATGACCACGCCGTTCAGTACTGCCTGTCCGAAGAGGGCAATGAAGCCGATGGCGGCGGAAACCGAAAGCGGGATTCCCGTGATGAGCAGCGCGAAGATTCCTCCAATCAGCGCGAAGGGGATGTTGAGCAGAATGAGGAGCGCGCTGCGGAACGCGCCGAACGCGTCAAAGAGCAGAATGAAGATCAGCAGCACCGACACGGGAACGATGATGGCGAGGCGCGCCATGGCACGCTCCTGGTTCTCGAACTCGCCGGACCAGGTGATGGCGTAGCCGGGCGGCAGCTTGATCTTCGCAGCGACACGATCCTTCATGTCCGATACCACGCTCCCCATGTCCCGTTCGGCGATGAAAATGCCGATCGAGTAGACGCGGACACCGTTCTCGCGCGAAATGTTCATCGCGCCTCCGATCGTACTGAACTCGGCGACCTGCGAGATCGGCACGTACGCACCCCCCGCAGTGCTCACCGTGATCGAGCGAAGATTGGAAACGGTGCGCTGCGGATCGGCGAGACGCACCGAGACGGCGTAGTGCCGCTCGCCCTCCCACAGCTGCGTCGCGGGCTTGCCCCCGAGCACCATTTCGATCACGTCCTGGATATCGGCGACATTCAATCCGTACCGCGCGGCCGCTTCCCGGTTCACGCGGATGAGCAGTTGCGGCAGCTCTCCCAGCCGGTCGACAAAAGCGCGCTTCACTCCGCGCACATCCTTCACCGCGTCCAGCACCCGCTGCGACTGGTCGCGCAGCACGTCGAGATCCTCGCCGAACACCTTGATCACGATCTGACCGTCGATCTGGGAGATCGACTCGAGTACGTTGTCGCGGATCGGCTGAGAGAAGCTCGGTTCGATTCCTGGGAAGCGCGACATCGACCGGTCCATCTCGTCTATCAGCTGGCGTTTGGTTACGCCGCTGCGCCATTGCGAGTCCGGTTTCAGGCCGACGAAAATCTCGCACATGTTGATCGGTTTTGGATCGGTTCCATCTTCGGGCCTGCCGCATTTGGAAATGACGCTCTCGACTTCCTGAACGGACGCCAGAGCCGAGCGGAATCGACCGGCCATGCGCTGAGCCTCGGTCACCGATACCGAGGTGGGCAGGTTGACGTTGATCCAGATCGAGCCCTCATTCAGCTCGGGAAGGAATTCGGTGCCGAGCTTGGGCACGACTGCGAGGCTCGCGATCAGGGCGATCAGTGCAGTGCCGAGGACTTTTTTCTTGTTGCCTATGGCCCAGGCGAGCGCTGGCTCGTACACGGCTTTGCAGGCGTGTACCAGCGCGTTTTCCCGTTCGGGGAGGTTCTTGCGCAGCATCCAGACGCAAAGCAAAGGCACGAGCGTCAGCGAAAGGATCAGCGAGCCGACCAAGGCGGAGGTCACCGACCAGGCCATGGGCGCGAAGATCCGTCCCTCGTGGCGCTGCAGGGTGAAGATCGGAATGTGCGCCGCGATGATGATGAGCATCGAAAACAGCGTCGGCCGCCCCACTTCGACCGCCGCGGCCAGAATCTTTTGAATCCGGGGCGTGCGGTCGTGCGCCTCCTCGGAGAGTTTGCGGAAGACATTCTCAACGACAATCACCGCGCCATCGACAATGATTCCGAAATCCATGGCGCCCAGGGACAGCAAGTTCGCCGGGATCCCTACCCAGGTGAGTCCGATGAAAGTGGCGAGGAGGGACAGCGGGATCACAAACGCGACAATTAACGCTGCTCGCAGATTTCCGAGAAACAGCAGGAGCACCAGCGTGACCAGCATTGCGCCTTCGACGAGATTGGTGAACACCGTCTTCAGCGTCCTGTCGATAAGCCAGGTGCGGTCGTAGAAGGGCGCGATAATCACACCGCGCGGCAGCCCGGAGGCGTTCATCGACTCGACTTTGTCCTTGACGGCTTTCAGTACCTGCGAAGGGTTTTCTCCTTTTCGCATCAGCACGATGCCGGTGACGACGTCGTCGTCACCGTCCTGTCCCACGATTCCCTGGCGGGGAATGGAGCCGACACTCACATTCGCCAAGTACTTCACGAGAATCGGCACACCGCCCCGCTCGGCGACCACGATGTTGCCGATCTCGTCGGCGGAGCGCAGTAGGCCGATGCCGCGGATGAGATATTGCTGCCTGCCCTGTTCGAGGTAGCTCCCGCCGACGTTGGCGTTGCCGCGCTGCAGCGACGAAAACAACTGCTGCAGCGTCACCTTGTAATCGCGCAGCTTCCCCAGGTCGGGATTGACCTCGTACTGCTTGATGAGACCGCCGAAGCTCACGATGTCGGCAACCCCCGGGATGAGGCGGAGTTGCCGCCCGACGGTCCAGTCTTCGATCGAGCGCAGATCCCTCGCGTTCAAGGTGTCGGACTTGAGCCGATAGCGGTAGATTTCGCCGATTGGCGTCGACAAGGGCGCCAGCGCCGGCTGCGCCCCGTCGGGCAGGTCTACTTCGCGCAGCCGCTCGACGACCTGCTGCCGCGCGAAGTAGGCGTTGGCGCGGTCGTCGAAGGTGATGATGATGAAGGACAGCCCGAACTGCGTGTGCGAGAACAGGCGCACCGCGTTGGGGAGGCCGGAGAGCACCACCTCGAGCGGAATCGTGACCTGCTTCTCGACCTCCTCCGCCGCACGACCCGGGTAGAGCGTGATCACGTTGACCTGCGTGTCGGTCACATCGGGAAACGCCTCGATCGGCAGCGACTTGAAAGCCGCAAAGCCGCCGGCAACGAAAAGGATCAGACCCAGTACGACGAACACCGGCTTGTTCAGCGCGAAGGAAACGACGCGTTCGATCATTGGACCGGCCCGCGTTTGAATGCGTCGGTCAGGCGGGCGCGCCGCCGGCGAGCTGCCGATACAGGCGATGCAGGAGGAGGGTTCCCTCCACGACTACCTTCTGGCCGAGGTCCACGCCGGAAACGACGCCGGCGACGCCGTCGCGCACACCTTCAACCTTTACTTCTTTCCACGCAAAGCGGCCCGATCCTTCCTCTACGAAAACGAAATAGGTGCCTCCGGAGAGCACGAGCGCCTTTTCCGGAAGCTGCAGCGTGGTGCGCACTGCATCCTCGAGCTCCGCGATAACGAACATCTCTCCTTTGAGCCTCCTGTCGCGGTTGACGACGGTGCCGCGCACCTTGACCGTACGGGAGGCCGGGTCAACGAAATCGGAAATCGCATCCAGGGTAGCCTCGAAGCTTTCCTCCGGCCAGGCGGAAGCAAGCAGCCGCACCTTCTGCCCGCGCTTCAAGCTCGCAAGCTGGCTCTCGGTCGCATCGATCTGCACCCAGAGGCGGGACGGATCGGTGATCACGAACATCGCCGGAGAGTTGGCGAGCTGGAGGTCCGGTCGCAGCTCCTGTCCGGGGTTGATGTTGCGCTCCACGACCACGCCGTCGATCGGACTCGCGAGCGCGAGGTTCTGATCGACCGAATCATTGCCGCCGCCGTAGAGTCTGACCTTGCCCATAGCACGCTTAAGCTCGGCATCGGCGCGGGCGTAGTCGGCTTCCGCGGTAATCAGATCCTTGCGCGAGGAAACCCCGGCCGCGTAGAGCTCCCGCAGGCGGCTGAGGTTCTTTTCAGCCAAGGCGAAATCGGATTGTGCGCGGCGCGCATCGGCCTGCGCCTGGCCGAAATCCGGAGAAGCGAGCATCGCCAGCGTCTGGCCCTGGGTAACCCGGTCTCCCGCCTTCACCAAAATCTGGATCACGCGCCCCGCGAAAGCGGGGAACAGCCGCACCGTGCGGTTCTCGTCCCACACCAGACGCCCAGGCAGACGCAACTGCTGCGGCGCGCTCTTCTTCACCGTCTCCGTCGCGAACGAGCCGAGCTGCGGACTGTCCTTGGGAAATACGACGCGGCCGCCCTCCAGCCTCGGCCGCGCTACGTCGGATTTTGCGTCTCCGTTGCCGCACGCCGCCACCAGCATCGTAACCGCGAGCGCGGCCATGAGAACCGCAACGCGGAATATACGTTCGCTCTTCACTCCTCCCCTCCGAATCGCCGCGTTCCTGCTTCCCATGCGGCAAGCGCCTTGGAGTAGTCGTTTCGCGCCGTCACCGCATCGATCTGGGTCGCGCGCAGGGTCCGCCGAGCGTCAAGCAGATCCATCACTCCGACTGCGCCGTTCTTGTAGGCGAACTCCACGGAGTCCGCCGCCTTCTTTGCCTCCACCAGAAGCGACTCGTCGTAGCGCTGCAGTCGCTCTGCCGCCGCCTGCAGGTCCGACAGCGTGCGGCTGAGCTCCGCGCGCGCCTGCGCGCGCACCCTGTCCATTGCTTCGAGCGCGGCATTGTAATCGACCTCGGCGCGCTGAATCTCGCCTTCGTAGTAGTAACGGGTGAAGAGCGGAATGCTCATGAAAACGCCGTAACTGTTTCCGGTACCGGCGCCGCTGCCCTGCGCGTAGGAGGGGTCGACGGGATAGTGATCGAATTGCGCCCCCACGGTCACGTCCCGCGTGCGCAAGCCTCTCGCGAAATCGCGCGCCTTCTGCGCCGCCTCGACGCGCCTCCTCGCGGCGCGCACGTCCGGGCGCCGTTCAATCAGCTCGTCGGCGACGCCCGCCGCCTCGAGAACCGCCAGAGGCGGCCAGGGATCGCCGGCGCGAATGTCCATCGCCTGTGCTTCGACACCGATCAGGTACGCGAGCGTGAGCTGGGCACGACGGCGGTCGGCTTCCGCCGCGCGCGCCTCATTCTGGGCGCGCAGCGCGTCGACGCGCAGTCTCGCGACGTCCGCGCTCGCGATGTCGCCAGCCTTAAGGCGCAGCTCCGCCGCCTTCAGCGAACCTTCGAACAGCGACGTGGTGTCGCGCGCGATACCGACCTTGTCCTGCGCGAGCAGCAGGTCGTAATATGCGGCTCTGAGGGCAAGGCGCTGCTGGCGGACCGTATCGGAGAAGTCCTCTGTGCTCGCCGCCTCGAGGCTTCTCGCGTTCGCGACGCGCAACTCGCGCCGGTCGCCCCGCTCTATGATTTGATCGATGCGGATCGAGCTGTCCACGATCTTGTCGCGCAAGGGCCCGGAGCCCACGCCGAGGGAAGGATTGATCGTTGCGACCCCGAGGCTTAATGTGGGGTTCGGTCTCGCGCCGGCGGACAGGATGTTCGCCTGCGCCGCCTCGACCGCGCGGCGTGCCGCCTGCAGTTCGCGGTTCTTAGACCGCAGCAATTGCTCGGCCTGCGCGAGCGTGAGTGCACCCAGATCCGCCGATTGGCCGAAGGCGGCCGGTGCCTGTGCAGCGAACGCGAGACTCAGAAGCATCATGCCCGCCCATGGGTGGGGAAGCTTACACATGAGGGGCGGAATTCTATTCAAGCGCGGCTGACAACAGGCTGACGGAAATAAAGAAAAGGGCAGAAAAATCATGCTGGTGCTAGGGATCGAGACTTCCTGCGACGAAACCGGGGCCGCCGTGTACGACGGCGACCGCGGCCTGCTCGGCCACGCGCTGCACTCCCAGGTGGACCTGCACGATCCCTACGGCGGCGTGGTGCCGGAACTCGCTTCGCGGGACCACATTCGGCGGCTGCTGCCCCTCATCCGTGAAGTCCTGCACAAAAGCCAGACTCGCGAGTCAGACCTGGACGCGGTTGCGTTCACCCAGGGCCCGGGCCTCGCGGGAGCGCTGCTGGTCGGCGCTGCAGTTGCAAACAGCCTAGCGTTCGGCCTCGGAATCCGGGCGATAGGCGTGCATCATCTCGAGGGGCACCTGCTTTCGCCTCTGCTCGAAAAAGATGCGCCGTCCTTTCCCTTTGCCGCGCTTCTGGTTTCCGGGGGACACACTCAACTGATGCGCGTTTCAGGAGTCGGAGACTACGAAATGTTGGGAGAAACATTGGACGACGCCGCCGGAGAAGCCTTCGACAAAACCGCGAAGCTCCTCGGACTCGGCTATCCGGGCGGACCCGCGCTCGCGAGGCTTGCTCAACAAGGCCGCGCCCATCGGTTCGACCTTCCACGCCCCATGCTTGATCAGTTGGAGAAGCAGGGCGATCTCAATTTCAGTTTCAGCGGACTGAAAACGGCGGTCGTGACGCTAACGCGCAAGCACGCGCTCGAGATGCAGACGCCCATGGGGGATTCCACGAGCGATGTGAAGTGGCGCGCCGATGTCGCCGCAGCGTTCCAGGAAGCCGTGGTCGACGTACTGGTGGCAAAATCGCGCGCTGCGATCGAGCGCACGGGTCTGGACCGCCTCGTCGTCGCAGGGGGCGTCGGCGCGAACCTGCGCCTGCGCGCTTCGCTGGACGCGGCCGCGGCACGCGACAAGTTCAGCGTGTACTACCCGGCCATGGAATTCTGCACGGACAACGGCGCGATGATTGCTCTGGCCGGGTGCTTGCGGCTGAGGACTATCGACGAAGCGGGCGCCGGAGCTGCATCGCACGGCTTCACCGTCAAACCTCGCTGGGACCTTGCCTCGCTGCGCTAAGCGGTTTCGCCAGTCCTTTTCTCCCCGATGCGGCCTTCCTTCCCAGCGACGAGATTGAGAATGTTCGTCTTGTGACGCCAGACGAGCAGCGCCGCCATCAATATCGTCGCGGGCAGCATCGAACCCAAGTCGAATCCGAGCAGCGACATGAGAAATGCGCAAAGCGGAGCGAACACCGCAGAGACGATGGCCGCGAGCGAGGAATACCGGAAGAAGAACGCGACGATGATCCAGGTCGCGAGCGTCGCGAGGCCGAGCCAGGGATGGATTGCAAGCAGAATCCCGCCCGCGGTCGATACTCCCTTCCCACCCCTGAAGCCGAAGAACAACGGGAACAGATGGCCCAGGAACACCGCAACCGCGCAGGCCGCGACACCGGTCGCGTCCACGCCGTAGTCCGCGGCGTAGCGCACCGCGAGAAATACCGCGAGCCAGCCCTTTCCGCCATCGCCGACCAGAGTGAAGAGTGCCGCGAGCTTTTTCCCGGAGCGCAGGACGTTCGTCGCGCCGGGATTGCCCGAGCCGTACGATCGCGGGTCGGCAAGGCCGAACGCGCGGCTCACGATCACGGCAAAAGACAGCGACCCGATCAGATACGCAAGCGAAATAAATACTGCGGTAGCCATGGTGATCCACTAAAATTCGCGGCAAGAGTTTAACTCCAAAATCAGGCGCGACGCCTTGGACACGGTTTTCATACACCAGCTGCGCCTGCCGGCGTGGATCGGGCTTTACCGCCACGAGAAAGTCGCCCCGCAGACGATCGAGATCGACCTCGAGATTGCCCTTCCCGCCGGCGGTGCGGTATTCAACACCAGGAAGGTCGCCGACACAATCGACTATGGAGTAGTGGTGGGTCACATCCGCGCCGTGCTCGCGAAAGAGCGCTTCGGCCTCGTCGAGACCCTCGCTGAACGAATCGCAAATCTCATACTCGAGAACTTCCGGTCCCCGCACGTCAAGGTGAGCATCGCCAAGCTCGGCGTGCTGCGCGAAGCGAAGCGCGTGGGTGTGACCATCGAACGAAGCGGCTGATAGCGCGGCTGGCGATACACGCAGGCGCGCACGCTAATCCCTCTAGTTTTGACAGCTCTCCGGCCGGCCGCGCTGCAGCGCGGCTGG
>DATDGA010000184.1:0-9704 GCA_036522335.1 Burkholderiales bacterium | reverse complement strand
CTGGTGGCCGTGGTGATCGCCTGCCGCAGAGCGAGCGGCAGCATGTCGACGCGAGTGGGCTGAAAACTCCGCTTGACCACCGGCCGGATGACGTTCGGAAAATCCGCCTGGTTGTGGCGGTTCAGCTCCTGGAAGGGTCCGCGGTTGAACTGCGAGGTGGGCACGTTCGCCGTGATCGCGAGCAGGGCCGAAGAGTCCGTCTGCGCGACAGCGAGCGCCATGATGAGATTCGCCGAGCCCGGACCCGTCGAGGTGAGCGTGGCCACGGGCTTGTGCTTGACGCGGAAGTAGCCGTCGGCCATATGCGCGGCGGTCTGCTCGTGGCGCGGCGAGACGAGCTTGACCTGGTCGCGCACTTGGTACAGCGGATCCAGCAGGCCGACGTTGCCGTGGCCGCAGATGCCGAACACGTACGGGATCTTTTCGTTGACGAGGAACTCCGCGATCAGCTCGCCGCCCTTCTTCGTCATGCGCTTGCTGCCGCTACCGGTCGCGCCGACCACGCCCTTTTCCGTCGGTTTGTTCATCCCGCTCTCCTTTACAGTGCGAATTCGTGCGCCGCCGCGCCGGAAGCGGCGCGCACTGCGCGACCCTGGATTGCATGCAGCGCTGCCAGATATCCGAAGGTCATGCCGGGTCCAAGCTGTGCGCCGGCGCCCGGATACTCGCCGCCCATGACCGAATGCATGTCGTTCCCGGCCGCGTAGAGGCCGGGAACGGATTTTCCAGCGGCATCGCAGACCTGCGCATGCTCGTTCGTGCGAAGCCCGAGGCTCGTGCCGAGCGGGGTCGGCTCGACGCGAACCGCATAGAAGGGTGCCCGCTCGATCGGACCGAGGCAAGGGTTGGGCCTGTGCCCCGGATCGCCGTTGCCCAGGTCGTAGGCGTTCCCGCCTTTGCCGAATTCCGGATCGATGCCTTTCCTCGCAAATTCTCCGTGGCTGCGGACCGTTTCGGCGAGTCCCGCCGCGTCCACGCCGATCGCGTTCGCCAACGCATCCAGCGTGTTCGCTTCACGCAAGTAGCCGTTCGCGACATGCGGTTTCAGGCTGAGCGCCATCGGCCGGATCATCCCGAGGCCGTATTTCCAGATGAAGCGCCGGTCGCAGACCAGCCACGCCGGAACGTTGGATGTCCGGACCATGGCCCGCGTGAACTCGTGATAAGACGCCGCCTCGTTCGTAAAGCGCAATCCCGAGCTGCCTACGGCGACGAGGCCGGGCTTCGCGCGGTCGAGAACGATGTGCGGATACACTGCGGTCGTGCCGTCCGCGCGCTGCGCGATGGAACTGGGAAACCACAGCGCGTTGTCTTCGCCCAAAGGTCCCAGCTCGCCTCCGGCCTCGCGTCCGAGGCGAATGGTCTCTCCGACGCAGCCTTCATGGGCCGGCGTGTGGCGCGCGACGGGCCGGCGGAAATACTTCTCGCGCAGCGCGGCGTTTGCCGGGAAGCCTCCGCCTGCGAGCACGACGCCGCGCCGGGCCCGCACGCGCAGCACCTTCCCCTCGTAGTGGACGATCGCGCCGTCGACACCACTCTCGTTCTTCGTGAGTCGTTCCGTCCGTGCCGAGAACCACACCGGCACTTTCCTTTGAATGAGATTCATGTAGAGGCGTGCGACCAGCGCATTGCCCAGCACCAGGCGCGTGCCGCGCGTATGACCGAGCCGATCGGCGAGATAGCGCAGCACCAGGCGCGCACCGAGAAGCGCTCCATCGGCGGACTTTGCCGCCTTGAGCAGTCTGGCCGCCTCTCCCCGCGTCACCATCATCCCGCCGAACAGCATCAGCTCGGGGATCGGCCATCCGAGGCGTTCGAACTCGTCCCCAAGCAGGCGGCCATCGAACTCCGGCGGCTCGAGCGGCCGCCGCCCGCTCGCCGCACCGGGAAGTTCCTGGCGATAGTCGGGATGCTCCGGGTACGGCCGGAACGCGAAACCGGCGTGCTTTTCCAGACAAGCGATCATGGCGGGGCCGGCGGCGAGGAACGCCTGGCGAAGCCGGCGGTCCGCTTTTTCTCCGACCAGCGCGTCCAAGTAGGCGGCTGCAGCCGCGTCGCCGGCCTGCGGAATCCAGAGCGTTCCGGAAGAGCGCGCGCTGGTGCCGCCGACATGCGAAGTGCTTTCGAGGACGAGAGCGCGCGCGCCTTCGATGGCAGCCACGAGCGCCGCGGTCATGCCCGAAGCGCCCGATCCCAGGACGACGAGGTCGTACTCGGCGTCAAACCTGTCCGCTGAGGTATTCACAGTGAAATCCGGCGCATTATCTCATAATGTCGTTTCTGACTTTATATTATGAAAGGTGTCGGGATACGGCCTGCGGGCCCTCGTGAAGAACGCCCTTATGATTTTCGCCGGCCTCGCCGTCTGTGGTACCGCCTCGGCCGCGCCGGTGAACTACGACATCGACCCCGAGCACACCTATCCCAGCTTCGAGGCCGACCACATGGGCCTGTCGATCTGGCGCGGCAAGTTCAACAAGACCTCGGGTAAGGCGAGCATGGACAGGACCGCGGGAACGGGAACGGTGGACATCGCGATCGAGACCGCCAGCATCGACTTCGGCCACGCCAAGGTGCGCGAATATGTAATCGGTCCGGACCAGCTGGATGCCGGGAAGTACCCGACGACGACTTACAAGGGGAAGCTCGGCCGCTTCGTCGACGGAGCGCCCACCGCGCTGACCGGGGAGTTGACGCTGCACGGCGTCACCCGGCCGGTCGCTCTCACGATCAATTCGTTCAAGTGCATCCCGCATCCGCTCTTGAAGCGCGAGCTGTGCGGCGCGGACGCCTTCGGCATTTTCAAGCGAAGCGACTTCGGCATCGACTACGGAAAGGAATACGGCTTCAAGCCGGAGGTCACGTTGCGCATCCAGGTCGAGGCGCTGAGGACCGAGTGAGCTTGGGGGACCGGCCGGTGAGCCATAAGAACCACAGGACGGTAGGAATCCAATCGCTTTCGACGGTTAACAAACCTGCAAAAAATAGATACTGTAGCTGTCGATTTCGCAAGGCCCCGTTCGTCGTATAGTTAGAGCGAGGCTTTCCATCCGGCGGAAAACCGGAGGCCCCAGCTCCCAACCCAATGGAGATATGACGATGCGATTCATGGTGATGGTCCGGGCCACGAAGGACTCGGAAGCGGGAGTCCTCCCCGACGAGAAGATCCTGACCGAAATGGGGAAATTCAACGAAGAGCTGGTGAAGGCGGGCGTGATGCTCGCAGGCGAAGGCCTCCAGGCGAGCTCCAAGGGCGCGCGCGTCAGGTTCTCGGGCGCGAAGCGCACCGTGATCGACGGGCCCTTCGCAGAGACGAAGGAGCTGATCGCCGGTTTCTGGCTGTGGCAGGTAAAGTCCAGGGAGGAAGCGATCGAATGGGTCAAGCGCTGCCCCAATCCTTTCAGCGGGGAGTCCGAGATCGAGATTCGCCAGGTGTTCGAGGTGTCGGATTTCGGCGCCGAGTTCACTCCGGAGCTGAGGGAGCAGGAGGATCGCCTGCGCGCCCAAGTGGACGCGAAGAAGAAGTAGCTGCGGGGCGCGCGCCAAAGGAGAAAGAGAACAGCCGTGAGAAGCAGCGTAGACGCCCGCAAGCGCTGGCTTGCCCTCATCGTCCTGTGCCTCGGAGAGCTGATGATCGTGCTCGACACAACCATCGTCGGCGTGGCCCTGCCCTCGATCCGCGAGGACCTGCGCTTCACCGAGGCATCGCTCGTGTGGGTGGTGAACGCCTACATGCTCACCTACGGCGGGTTCCTCCTGCTCGGCGGGCGCCTCGGCGATCTCTACGGGCAGCGGCGCCTGTTCGTCTCAGGCATCCTGTTCTTTACGGCAGCGTCGCTGGTATGCGGGCTGGCGAGCTCGCAGTGGCTGCTGGTCGCCGCCCGGTTCGCGCAGGGCCTCGGCGGCGCGGTAGTGTCGTCGATTGCGCTCTCGCTCATCATGAATCTGTTCCAGGAGCCCGGGGAGCGCGCCAAGGCGATGGGTATATACGGCTTCGTCTGCGCCGCGGGTGGCTCGATCGGCGTGCTGGTCGGCGGCCTGCTGACGAGCGGGCTCAACTGGCACTGGATTTTCCTCGTCAACCTGCCAATCGGCGCCGCCGTGTGCGCGTTCTGCGTGGCGCTCCTTCGGGACGACCGTCCGAGGGGCGCGAGCCAGCGCCTCGACATCGCCGGCGCCATCACTATCACGCTCTCGCTAATGCTCGCGGTGTACGGGATCGTGAACGGGAATGAAGCCGGCTGGACTTCAGGGCGAACGCTGGGTTTCATCGGCGGAGGCGTCGCGCTCTTCGCCCTGTTCCTACTCCTCGAGTCGCGCGCCAAAGCGCCGCTGATGCCTCTCGGCCTGTTTCGCTTTCGCAATCTCTCCAGCGCCAGTGTGATCGGCGCGCTCTGGTCCGCGGCGATGTTCGCCTGGTTCTTCGTCTCGGCGCTCTACATGCAGCTGGTGCTGGGCTACAGCGCGATGCAGGTGGGTCTCGCCTTCCTGCCCGCCAATCTGATCATGGCCGCGTTCTCGCTCGGGCTCTCGGCGAAGATGGTAATGCGCTTCGGCAACCGGCTGCCGCTCGCGGTCGGCCTCGCACTCGCGGCCCTCGGGCTCGCGCTCTTCGCGTTCTCCCCCGTCGAGGGCAGCTTCTTCCTGCACGTCCTGCCCGGCATGACGATTCTCGGCATCGGCTGCGGCATGGCCCTGAACCCCATACTGCTCGTCGCCATGAGCGAGGTCGCCCCGGCCGACACGGGCCTCGCCTCGGGCGTGGTCAACACCGCGTTCATGATGGGCGGCGCGCTCGGGCTCGCGGTGCTCGCGAGCCTGTCGGCGGCGCGCACCGAAGGCTTGATCGCTTCCGGCACCGCGATGCCCGCCGCGCTCGCCGGCGGTTACCAGCTCGCTTTCGTCTTCGGCGCGATCTTCGCGGGTGTGGCCGCGTCGTTGAGTGCCGTGCTGCTCCGCGCCGAGGCGAATTCGCCTGCGCTCGTGGAAGCGGGAACGGAATCGCGAAGGGCCTGATAGAGTCCACGATGCAAACGGACAGGATCGATGTCATACGCCTGAAGCAGGCGTATAACAGCGTGGCGAAGTAGCTGTTCATATCACACCCAGGAGGATCCATGAACTACGTCGACGCAATCGTGGTACCGGTTCCCAGGAGAAAACTGGACGCCTATCGCAGCATGGCGCGGCTCTCCGGAAAGGTCTGGCGCGAGCACGGCGCCCTCGAATACTACGAGTGCGCGGCGGACGATGTGAAGCCTGGCAAGCGCACCTCGTTCCCGCAGAGCGTCAAGCTGAAACCCGGCGAGATGGTGGTGTTCGCGTACATCGTGTACAAGTCGCGCGCGCATCGCGACCGCGTCATGGCCAACGTCATGAAGGACAAGCGCCTGGCGAAGATGATGGACCCGAAGACGATGCCCTTTGACGGCAAGCGCATGTTCTGGGGCGGGTTCAAGGTTCTGGTCGACGCCTAAGGCAAACACCAATCCCGGGGAGCCAGCACGATGAATACCCCTGGCACGCTGAAGGCAACGACGTCAGCCCGCCGTGTTCTTCGCAGCGTCGGTGCCGTGCTCGCGGGCCTGGTTGCGATCTTCATCCTCTCCACCGCCACCGACTTCACGCTGCACGCGGCCGGCGTCTTCCCGCCGTGGGAAGTGCGGATGAGCGATTCGCTCTTCCTGCTCGCGCTGTCGTATCGTATCGTCTACGGCGTCGCAGGCTGCTACATCGCGGCGCGGCTCGCGCCCTATCGGCCCATGACTCACGCGCTCGCGCTGGGCGCCGTGGGCGTTGTTTTCAGCACTGCTGGCGCCGCGGCGATGTGGGACGCCGGGCCGGCCTGGTATTCTCTCTCGATCATCGCGATCGCGATGCCCTGCGCATGGGCAGGCGGCAAACTCGGCGCGTAAGGTGCTCCTGATCGCGACGGCAATCGAAAAAGGAGATCGTCATGTTCAAGAAAATCGCCATCGTCGTCGTCCTCCTGATTGCCGCGCTTCTTGCCTATGCCGCGACCAAGCCCGACACATTCCGAGTCCAGCGCGCGGCGAGCATCAAGGCTCCGCCGGAAAAGATCTTCGCCCTTCTCAACGACTTCCAGCGCTGGGAGGCCTGGTCGCCCTGGGAGAAGAAGGACCCCGCGATGAAAAGAACCTACAGCGTTGTATCGAGCGGCAAGGGGGCCGAGTACGCCTGGGAAGGCAACAAGGACGTCGGCCAGGGACGCATGGAGATCGCGGAATCGGTTCCGCCTTCCAAGGTCGCGATCAAGCTGGATTTCCTGAAGCCGTTCGAAACCCACAACACGGTCGAGTTCACCCTGGAGCCCAAGGGCGACGCGACCAACGTGACCTGGGCAATGCAGGGTCCCGCTCCCTACATCTCGAAGCTCATGCAAGTCTTCGTCAGCATGGACAGCATGATAGGCAAGGATTTCGAGACCGGCCTTGCCAACATGAAGGCCGCCGCTGAAAAGTAGCCGGCGGGCGCGGTGACGGCTTCCGCCACCCATCGCACGATAGACGCGGTCTGGAGGATCGAGTCGGCCAAGCTCATCGCCGGCCTCGCGCGCATCGTGCGCGACGTCGGCCTCGCCGAGGAGCTCGCGCAGGACGCTCTGGTCGTCGCGCTGGAAACCTGGCCCAAGTCGGGCATCCCGGACAACCCGGGCGCCTGGCTCATGGCCGCGGCGAAGAATCGCGCGCTGGACTACTACCGCCGGACCAAGCTGCTCGAGCGCAAACACGAGGAACTCGCCGCCGAGATCGATCTCCATCAGGAGATGGCGGCGGCGGATTTCGCCGCCGCGGTCGACGCGGCGATCGACGACGAGGTGGGCGACGATCTCCTGCGCCTCATCTTCACGGCCTGCCACCCGGTGCTCTCAACCGAATCGCGCGTCGCGCTCACGCTGCGCCTGCTCGGAGGCCTATCGACCGACGAGATCGCGCGCGCCTTCCTCGTCCCGGAGGCGACCATCGCCCAGCGCATCGTCCGGGCGAAGCGCACGCTCGCCGAAGCCCGCGTTCCGTTCGAGGTGCCCTGCAAGAGCGATCTCGCCGCGCGCCTCGCATCGGTGCTCGAGGTCATCTACCTCGTCTTCAACGAAGGCTACTCGGCGACCGCGGGCGAGGACTGGATGCGGCCCGCGCTCTGCGAGGAGGCGCTGCGTTTCGGGCGGATCCTCGCCGGGCTCGCGCCGCAGGACCCCGAGGTCCACGGCTTGGTCGCGCTGATGGAGGTCCAGGCCTCACGCGCGGGAGCACGGGTCGGCCCGTCGGGAGAGCCGATCCTGCTCCTCGACCAGGACCGCGCGCGCTGGGATCAGCTGCTCGTGCGTCGCGGCCTTGCGGCGCTCGAACGCGCCGAGCAACTCGGCGGCACGCTGGGACCTTACACCCTGCAGGCCGCGATCGCCGCCTGCCACGCGCGTGCGCGCACTGCCGCGGAGACGGACTGGACGCGCATCGCGGCGCTCTACGACGCGCTTGCGCAGCTCGCGCCCTCGCCCGTCGTCGAATTGAACCGCGCGGTCGCGGTCGCGATGGCCTTCGGTCCCGCCGAGGGACTGGCGCTCGTCGACGCGCTCCTCTCCGAACCGGCGCTCAAGGACTATCACCTCCTGCCCGCAGTACGCGGCGATCTTCTCGCCAAGCTCGGGCGCGCGGAAGAAGCCCGTACGGAATTCGAGCGTGCGGCATCGCTTGCGAAGAACGCACGCGAGCGAAAGATCCTCCTCGAGCGCGCGGCGGCAGCGACGCCCTAGCGTTTCGTCCGCTTACTTCTTCGGTCCCTGGAAATCGGACTTGCGGATCATCGCGTTCACGCCTTTCACGCGATCGACCACCTGAGTGACCTGGAAGTCGGTGCCTGCGCTCAGGTAGGCGAGCGCGGCGGCGCGGTCCATCCCGAGCTTCTCGTTCAGGAACTGGACTGCCTGGCGCGTCGCGTCCTTCATCGCCTCGTTCAGGTCGGTGTTGAGCCCGATCGGAATCCAGTATTGCGAGGTTTCGGCGAAGGGATTCTTCATCGGCGCCTTCATCGGCAGGCGCTTGTCGCCGGCCTTCAGGAGCGTGAGCCGGTAGGTGGAGCGCAGAGAGCCTTCGATGGCGGTGAGCGCGACTTCGCCGTCGCCTTGCGCGAAATGCGGATCGGCGGCATAGAAAAGCGCGCCGTCGACCTGCACCGGGATGTAGAGCTTCGCGCCGACGCCCAGCTCGTTCACGTCGAGATTGCCGGCGTAGGCGCCCGGCGGAATCGAATTGGGCTTGTCCTTGGTGTTGACGGCCACGCCCATGGTGCCGTTGAAGGGCCTGAGCGGGATGCGCGCTTCGGGTCCGGTTTCGCCTTTCACTATTCCGTACCACTTGCCCCCGATGTGGCGGATCGGAGTGAAGGTGGACACGTTTGCGTACAGCTCGGGGTGCGCGGCGTCGGCGCCGGGCTGCGGACCCTTGTTCTCGGGAAATTCCCCGGGCAGCGCGCCCTTGCCGTGGCGGTTGGAGATCACGCCGTAGGGCACCCGGGGCTTCAGGGCCAGCATTTCCACGAGGAGCACATCCCCCGCTTTGGCGCCGTGGATCTCGACCGGGCCGGTGACGACGTGCGGGCCGTCCTTCACGAAATCGTGCTCGAGGCTCGATGCGGCGATCGCCTTGGCGTCGGCGAGCACCTGTTCGGGTTTCACCCCGTAGCGGCCGAAGTATTTCACCGGGTCCTTGCCCTGGTCCTCCAGAATTCCCTCGTGCGATAGGGTATCGAAGGTCACGACGCTGCCCGAACGGACGGAGAGCACCGCCTTGGAATCGGAATTCGGCAGGCTTCCCCAGCGCGCCGTCTCGGGCGTGGTCGGGACGTAGTAGCCGCCGTCCTTCAGCTTCGCGGGTTTGTCGCCGAGCGGCTGCAGGATCTTGAAGTCGGCGGCGAAGGCGCTGCACGCCGCGAGCGCGAGGGCGGCAGCGAGGAACTCGGCGCTCACGCGCGTGCATCGAATCGAGTGGTCTTTCATGGCTGACCCCTTTTCCTTGGAACACGTGCGCGCGGCACCCCGCCGCGCGATCTCGAACGCCGACGTATATCACGAACCGCAAGCGTTGTGGCAGCCCCCCGCAAGGACCCGAATCGGGGCGCTCCGCTCACATCGTAAAGTAAGATACGGTTTCCTCCGGCACGCCTCAAAATGAAAATCGCCACCTGGAACGTGAACGGCATCCGCGCGCGCCAGGCGCAGGTGTCGGAGTGGCTCGCGCGCGATCGCCCAGACGTCGTTTGCCTGCAGGAGCTGAAGGCGGAGGCTTCGCAGATTCCGGCGCAGGTGAAGCTCGAGGACTACCACGCGTACTGGCATGGCCTGCGCGGCTACTCAGGCGTCGCCTTGCACATCAGGAAAGGCCTGTTCGACGCCGAGCCCGCGTTCAGCCACCCGGAGTTCGACATGGAGTCGCGCATCGTGCAGGCCGACCTGGGAAAACTCGTCGTCGCGTCGGTGTACGTGCCGAACGGCGGAAAAGATTACGAGGCGAAGCTCGGCTTCATGGTGAAGCTTGCGGCCTGGGCGAGACAGCTGCAGCGGGAAGGGCGCGAGATCGTTCTGTGCGGCGACATCAACATCACCCGCGCGGACATGGACGTGCATCCGAAGGAGCGCAAGCCCGGCATCATCGGCCAGCGGGAGGAAGAGCGCGAGCTGTTCGACAGAC
>DATDGA010000183.1:0-29574 GCA_036522335.1 Burkholderiales bacterium | reverse complement strand
CATCACGAGCCGGGGTCGCCGCGCGACGGTGTCACGCTGACCGTGCCGCTGGTCGCGCTGAATCAGATCGACGCGGCGAAATCGGACTGGCTCGTGCCGGGGCTGTTACGCGAGAAGATCACGCGCCTGGCGAAGTCGCTGCCGCAAGAACTCCGCCATCAGCTGGGGCCGCTGCCGGAATTCATCGATGGGTTCCTCACGGCGAACAAGCCTGCGGATGCGCCGCTCGGGCAAGCCATCGCGCGCTACGCGCGCCGCGAGCTGAACCTTGGCATTCCGCTCGATACTTTTCGGGTCGAAATGCTGCCCGCGCACCTGTCGATGAATTTCCGCGTCGTCGACGAGCACGGCCGGCAGCTCGCGATGGGACGAAATCTGGCGCAATTGCGCGCTGAACTCGGTGAAGCGGCCGGCGAGCAGTTCGCCGAACTGGCCCGGGCGGAAGCGCCTTCCGAACGATTTACCGGGTGGGAATTCGGTGAGCTCGAAGAGGTGATGGAAGTCCAGCGCGGCGCGCAGACGCTGATCGGCTATCCCGGCCTGGCGGATCACGGCGATTCGGCCAGTCTCGAGGTGTTCGATTCGGCGGACAAGGCGCGCGAGGCGCACCACGCGGGACTGCGGAGACTGTTCATGCTGCAGCTCAAAGAGCAGGCCCGCCATATCGAGAAGAATCTGCCCGGGCTGCAGGCGATGGCGCTTCAGTTCACCGCCTTCGGCGAAACCGCCGAGCTGAAGGAGCAGTTGCTCGCCGCGGCGTTCGACCGAACCTGCATGCACGAGCCTTGGCCGCGCACGCGCGCCGAGTTCGAACGGCGTCGTGACGAAGCGCGTTCGCGGGTGACTCTCCTCGCCAACGAGATCGCGCGGCTCGTTGGCGGGATCCTTCTCGAGCACGCTGCCCTGCAGAAGAAACTGCAGCAGATGTCCAAGGCGTTTCCGGAACCCTGCCGCGACATTCAGGAGAGCACCACCCGCCTGTTGTCTAAGGGGTTCATAGAAGTGACCCCATACGAGCGGCTGCAGCACTTCCTGCGCTACCTCAAGGCGGCGAGCCTGCGGCTCGACAAGCTGCGGGCGGACCCGCGGCGGGATGCGCGTCTCGCGGCGGAATTCGCGCCGCTTCATGCCCAGTGGCAGCGCGAGCAGTCGAAGCAGGTGAAGTCCGGCGCAGCCGACCCGGGGCTGGAGCAGTTTCGCTGGCTGCTCGAAGAGCTGCGCGTGCAGCTTTTCGCGCAGGAACTCAAGACCCCCGTGCCGGTTTCGGCCAAGCGCCTGATGAAGATGTGGCAGACTATCAAGCGTTGACCATGGAAAGAATTCTCGAAGCATTGTTGCGCGCGTTCGGTAGCCTGCTGCATCCCAGGATGCTCTGGCTCATGGTGTGGCCGGTGGTTGTCGCTCTGTTCGTGTGGATGACGCTTGCCGCGCTCTACTGGGATCAAGCCACGAAGTGGATCGACCTCCAGTTGCACCAATGGCCGATCTACGAATCGGCTGTCTCGATCTGGCCCCTGACTCTGGTCGCAGCGTCGTTCGCCTGGCTTCTACTGCTGCTCTTATTCATCCCCACGGTCTTAATCACCGCCGTATTGATCATCAGCATCGTATCGATGCCAGCGATGGCCGCCCACGTCGGGGAACGTGACTATCCGGAGGTTGTCCGGAAGAGGGGCGGTACGTTTTTCGGCAGCCTCTGGAATGCGGCCGCAGCACTTGTTTTGTTTGGGGTGCTCTTCGCTTTGAGCCTGCCGCTGTGGCTGATTCCGCTGCTGTGGCCGGTGCTGCCGATCGCCCTCTTCGGCTACTTCAATCAGCGAGTTTTCCGTTACGACGCGCTCGCCGAGCACGGATCGACAGCTGAGATTGCCGAGGTCGTCCGGCGCAGCTGCAGGGAACTCTTCGCGCTCGGTGTGGCGCTCGCTCTTATCGGACACATACCTTTGGTCGGATTCTTCATGCCCGTATATGGCGGGCTCGCCTTCATCCACTACGGGCTTGCCCGGCTCGACGAGTTGCGCCGCGAGCCAATCGAAGGCAGCGCGAGGCGCGTGTGAAAATCGGTGCGATCATCATTGGGGATGAGATCATTCGCGGCAAGCGCGAGGACAAGCACTTTGCCAAGTTGATCGAGATCCTTGGCACGCGGGGAATGAGGCTCGATTGGTGCGAGTACCTCGGCGATAAGCCGGACCTGATTACCGCCACGCTCCGGCGCACGCTCGCGTCAAGCGATATCATCTTCAGCTTCGGCGGCATCGGCGCAACACCAGACGACCATACGCGCCAATGCGCGGCGGATGCGCTCGGCGTCGGGCTCGCGTTGCATCCGGACGCGGAGGCGGCGATTCGCTCCCGCACCGATACGGAAGTCACGCCTCAGCGACTCAAGATGGGCGAATTTCCCCTCGGCTCGATCATCATTCCGAATCCCTACAACCGTATTCCGGGGTTTTCCATCGGGGACCACCATTTCGTGCCCGGATTCCCTGTGATGGCCTGGCCCATGGTCGAGTGGGTGCTCGACAGTCGCTATGCCCATTTGTTCCATCTGGCGCCGGAAGCGGAAGCCTCGGTTATCGTCTATGACCTCCCGGAATCGACGATCACGCCGCTCATGCTCGAAGTCGAATCGCGTTTTCGCGGGCTGAAGTCATACAGTCTGCCCAGCATGGGCGAGCAGGGCATGCGCCGTCACATCGAGCGTGGTGTGCGGGGTGCCCCGGATCAGGTTGCCCCGGCCATCGAGCAGATGAAGGCGGGAGTAGTCGCGCTTGGTGGCAGGTGGGTAGAAGAACTCTCGTCGTGAGTCTGGCGCGCCCACGTACAAGCATATTCGTGAAACAAAAAGCCCTGGCTTTCGCCAGGGCTTTAGGGCGCCCCAGAAGAGGAGGAGGAGGAACTGGGGCGCGAGGAGACTTGAGAACCGGCTTAGGCAGCCCGCTTCTTTGCGGTTTCCTTGGCGGCAGAGGTTGCCGCGGCGAAATTCGCTTCAGCGATCTCGGTGGCTTGCCTGGCGACCTTGTTGAAGCTGTCGTAGGCGGTGTTGGCCGCGGCCAGCGCGGACTTGACTGCGGCGACGGCGACGTCGGAACCAGCCGGTGCGTTCTTCGAAACTTTGTCGAGAAGGCCGGCGAGGTTCTTGTTAAACTCCGCCGCTTGCGCTTCAAGAACCTTGGCTACTTCGCCCTGCGTTTGCGAAGCGAATTCGTATACGCTGCGCGAGTAGCCGATGGCTTTTTCCAGTGTCGGCTGGGCTATTGCAGCGTTCAGGTTGACATATTCTTGTATGTCCTTTGCGTTGAGCAGTGCCTTGGCGTGGCCGACACCTTCTTCAAACGCGGCCTTGATCGCGTTGAAATTCAGGGTGGACAGGCGTTCGAAAGCGGCAAACTGCGAGCTGGCGAGACCTAGAATGGCGTCGAAGCCAGCCTTGTTCGTGGTGGCAAGTTGTTCAGGTGTGTACATGATGTTCTCCTATAAAAAAACCGATTTGACCTGGAATCCGTAGTGCGTATCTCGCAGCGCCCTATTACCACTCCTGATCGTTGTATATTGCACTGCAGCAATGCGAATTCTACAACGAAAACAGTAGATGTCAAGCTGAAGTTGTGCGCCGCACTATCCGAATCGCGCGCCCATCGGAAGCTAGTAATCGCTAACACGTAACCTATTGTTTGATTAAATGAGTCGTCCCTCTCCGGAGACACGGGATCGCTACCCGTACTTTCTCGCCATCGCAACCCGCTGGATGGACAACGACGTCTATGGGCACGTCAACAACGTCGTTTACTACTCGTACTTCGATATCGTAGTGAATCACTACCTCATTGAGCGGGGCGCGCTCGACATCGCTGCCAGCACGGTGATTGGCCTGGTCGTGGATACCGCTTGCCAGTACTTCAGTCCGATCGTGTTTCCCGATACGGTCCACGCGGGCCTGAGGGTGGGAAAGCTCGGACGCAGCCGTATCCGCTACGAGGTAGGGGTTTTCCGCAACGAGGAGCTTCAGGCTTCGGCACAGGGGCATTTCGTCCATGTCTACGTCGATCGCGTCTCCAGCCAGGCGGAACCGATATCGCCTGCCTTGCGCGCGGCTCTGGAACCCCTTCTCACCGAACCGCACGAACCGTGAGCGCGCGCACGACCTGGGCGCTGCCGCCTTCGATCGTCGCGCTCGTGGTGCTGCTCGCCTTGGGCTGGGGATCCAACTGGCCGGTGATGAAGGTGGTGATGACCGAGATGGCACCTCTGCATTTCCGCGTCTTGTGTCTGATCGCCGGCGCCGCAGGGCTGTTCGCGATTGCGCGGGCCAACAGGCTGCCGATACGCGTGCCCCGAGGGCACTGGCCGCGGCTGATCGCGATCAGCGCGTTCAACGTTGCCGCCTGGAACGTGCTCGCGGTGTACGGAGTTACGTTCATGGAATCGGGCCGCGCGGCGATTCTCGCCTATACCTTTCCGATGTGGAGCGTTCTGCTTGGTGTTTGGTTCTTGCGCGAGCCGCTGACCGGGAGACGGCTCGCGGGAGTGATTCTTGGGCTCCTCGGAATGCTGGTGCTTCTCGGCGACGAAATTCACGCCGTGGGACGTTCGCCGACGGGTGCGCTGCTGCTTATCGCCTCGGCGATGAGCTGGGCAACGAGCACGGCGATCATGAAGCGCTGGCCGGTCAACTTACCTACCACCTCCTTTACCGGCTGGCAGATGCTGCTCGCTCTCCTGCCGATCCTCTCTGGTGCCTTGCTGTTTGAGGATGGGAATTTTTCGCCGCTCGCGCTTTCGACCTGGCCTCTATGGGGACTCATCTACAACGCGTTGGTCAGCTCGATCTTCTGCAACTGGGCCTGGATCAAGATCGCCACTCATGCGCCGATCAGCGTTTCGTCGCTCTCCACCTTGATGATTCCGATCGTAGGCGTATTTAGCGGGATGCTGGTGCTGGGCGAGCGGCCTCATTGGAGCGATTTCGCCGCACTGGTGTTGGTTGTCGCAGCACTGGCTGCGGTGCTCTTGCCGCGGCGAAAGGCAGTGTAAAGCAGCGCTTCTCTCAACTCGGGTCGCGGATACTGCGTTGCCGCGGAATTCTCGCAGTGCACCAGTTGCCGAGCGCCCAACTCCAGATATCGGGGGTGCTTCCCGCCGCAAGTTCTACCGGAGGCTCCTGGCCCAGGAAGTGGAGCGCTCGCCAAATCCAAACCCCAGCCTCGTTGATCTCCAGCGGGGCCGCGAGCGTTTGCTTGCTGAGTTTTTCGCCGTTTCGGTTCGTGGCTACGGGGAGATGTGCATACCGGGGAGTCGGGTGATCCAGCAAGCGCTGCAGCAGAATTTGCCGCGGCGTCGAGGCGAGCAGGTCGGCGCCGCGCACCACATCGGTGATATCTTGTTCGAAATCGTCCACCACAACTGCGAGCTGGTAGGCAAACTGGCCGTCCGCGCGCCGCACGACGAAGTCGCCGACTTCTCGGGCTAAGTTCTGCTCGATCCTGCCCTGTACGACATCATCGAATGCTATTACGCCCTCGCTAGCACACACGCGCATCGCGGGTGGGCGCCCCGGCGAAATCCCCATGCGGCACGTCCCTGGATAAACGGCTTCGCCCGCAGGCGACAAAGTCGAATCCGAAATCTCCCGCCGCGTGCAAGTGCAAGGAAAAATCGCTTTCTGATCCTGGAGACGGCTAAGGGCCGCGTGGTAGGCCTCATTGCGACGGCTCTGGAACATTGTTTCTTCGTCCCACTCGAACCCGAACCCCTCGAGTGCTCTGAGAATCGCGTCTGCGGCGCCAGGCGCTTCACGCGCCCGGTCGAGATCCTCGATTCGCACTAGCCATCTGCCCTTGTTCCAGCGCGCGTCGAGATAGCTTCCAACCGCAGCGACGAGGGAGCCGAAATGCAGGGGGCCGGTCGGAGAGGGAGCAAAGCGCCCACGATAGGGTTTCGTCGAGTCATGCATAATCTTGGATGAAAATCAGAACAGCGTTCCGCGGCCAGCCGCGTTTATGACCGATCACTATCGCATCGTTATCGTCGGCGGCGGCGCGGGCGGCCTTGAACTCGCGACACGGGCAGGGGACCGCTTCGGGCGCAGAGGACACGCCACGGTCACGCTTGTGGACCAGAACGAGACTCACCTCTGGAAGCCTCTCTTGCACGAAGTCGCCGCGGGAAGCATGGACATTCACGCGCACCAGCTGGACTATCTGGCGCAGGCGCGCTGGCATCACTTCAACTTCTGCTGTGGCTCGCTTGAGAGCCTTGGCCGCTCGCGACGCGAGATCACCGTGGCGCCGACAGTGGACGAGCGCGGCGTCGAAGTGATCCCACGTCGTACGCTGAGCTACGATACCTTGGTGATCGCCATCGGGAGTATCGCGAACACTTTCGGCGTTCCCGGTGTCGTGGAGCATGCCTACGCGCTGGAGTCGGCCATAGAAGCCGACCGCTTCCACCGGCGCCTGATCAATGCCTGCATCCAGGCCAACTATCGGCCCGGCAATACGCCAGCCCAGTTGCGCTTGGTGATCGTCGGCGCAGGAGCGACGGGCGTCGAGCTTGCGGCCGAGCTGCACAACACCACGCGAGTGCTCGCCGCCTACGGCCTGCAGAACATAGATCCGGAGCAGTTCCTCCATATCACCCTCCTCAACGCTGACTCGCGAATCCTGCCCATGCTCCCCGAGCGCATTGCCAAGGCCGTGACGGGAGCGCTCGAAGACCTGGGCGTGCGCGTCGCTTGTTCCGAGCAAGCGGTCGAGATCACGGCAAATGAAGTCAAAACCAGAAGCGGCAAGTCCTACCCAGCGAACCTCACCGTCTGGGCTGCAGGAATCAAAGGGGCAGATGTTCTCAGGAATCTCGACGGGCTCGAAACCAACCGGATCAACCAACTCGTCGTTCAGCCGACGCTGCAGACGACGCGCGATCCGGACATTTTCGCACTTGGCGATTGCTCGGCTTTCCCGCGCGTAGGCAAGGCGCCGCCCGTGCCGCCTACCGCGCAGGCGGCGCACCAGCAGGCTTCCTACCTTCTCGGCTCGATCGCGAAGCGCATGCGCGGGCGGCCGCTCGCGCCGTTCCGCTACCGCGACTTCGGTTCTCTCGTGTCGCTCGGCGAATACAGCACCATCGGGTCGTTGATGGGTTTTCTCTCCGGCAAGAGCTACCGCGTCGAAGGCTGGTTCGCGCGGCTGATGTACCTGTCGCTGTACAAGATGCACCTGTACGCGCTGCACGGGCCGATTGGCGTCGCGCTCGACACGCTGGCGCGGTTCCTCAAGCGCGGCACCGAGCCGAGCGTCAAGTTGCACTGATGATCGGCTCGATCGTGAAGATCGTGCTCGGCGTCGCCATCGGCGTGTCGCTGCTAATGTGGTTTTTTCAGGAGCGGATGCTGTTCTTCCCGCGTCCGCTGGACTTCCGCCCTGCGCCGCGCCCAAATCTCGAGGATGTGACCGTCATCGCTGCGGACGGCGTAAAGCTCCGCGGCTGGCTGGTGAAAGGCAAAGGGGCACTCACGCCGATCGTAATCTACTTCGGCGGTAACGCGGAGGAGGTTTCCTGGCTTGCCGATGCTGCGGAACATTTTGCGGGGTGGTCGCTGCTGCTCGTGAACTTTCGCGGTTACGGGGAGAGCGAAGGCAAGCCAGGAGAGAGGGAGCTCCTTGGAGACGCGTTGGCGATCCATGACTATGTGAAGCGGCGTCCCGACGTGAATCCCGAACGTATAGTCGCCATGGGCCGCAGCTTGGGGAGCGGCGTTGCAGTTTACCTTGCTGCCCACCGCACTCTCAGCGGTGTGATTCTCGTGTCGCCATACGATAGTATCGTTGAGGTGGCGAGGCGCCAATATCCCTTTCTTCCGGTATCGCTCATGTTGCGGCACCGCTTCGATTCGCTTTCCCTGGCACCGCAAATTGGAGCGCCGCTCTTGTGCCTTGTCGCCACCGAAGATCGCGTTATCCCGGTCTCACATTCGCGCGTGTTGTTCGAGGCTTGGCACGGCTCGAAGACCTGGCGCGAAATTCCCCGTTCCAGTCACGACAGCATCGCGGGCGAGCCCAGCTTTTGGCGCTCAATTGCAGATTTTCTGAAGGCGCTGCGTTAGGTTCGAGGCGCTAACGCCCTGTTATATACTTGTGCTTCGACAAGATCCCGGAGATTCCCGCATGGCAAGTATCACGTTGACCAAGGACAATTTCGAACAGGTCGTGACCGGCAACGATATGGTCCTGGTCGATTTCTGGGCGCCGTGGTGCGGTCCGTGCAAGGGATTCGCGCCCGTGTTCGAGGCATCTTCGGAGAAGCATTCCGACATTGTGTTCGGCAAGGTGAACACCGACGATGAACAGGAATTGGCCGCGTCGTTCAATATCCGATCGATACCGACTCTGATGTTCTTCCGCGAGAAAGTGATTCTCTTCTCTCAGGCGGGGGCGCTTCCGGGTTCCGCGCTTGAACAGGTCATCAGCCAAGGCAAGGAACTCGACATGGCGACCGTGCGCAAGGAGATCGCGGAACGCGAGGTCGGCGCACAAACGCAGACCTAGCGGAGGAACGCAAACCTAGCGGAGAAGCCCCCGGGGATGGTAACCCATGCTGCTGCGGCAAATAAAAAAGGCAGGGAAGCTTCCCTGCCTTTTTTCGGTGCTTGCGAAGCTTATTTCTTATCGTCCTTCTTTTTATCGTCCTTCTTCTTGTCGTCCTTCTTCGCGGACTTCTTCGCCTTCTTATCGCTCTTCTTATCGCTCTTCTTCGTGTCATCCTTCTTCATTTCGTCCTTCTTCATCGGCTGCGCGCCGGTATGGGATGCGGCGACGACAATGCCGCTCGACAGCGCGAAGACCGTGGCGATCAACAGCGAGAATAGCTTCTTCATTCAATGTCTCCTCTGAATGTTATTAGAGTGATCCGGCCCCTGGAAACAGGTAAACCGGCGCGTATGCTAGCAGATATCCGTCCAAGTGCGAAGGATTCGCCAGACGCCAGAGTAGCTCTCTGGCAGGGGTTTTCGCGCGAGCCGCCTCCTGTTTCACTTGGACGGGCGGACACGTGAACGCAGGGATCGCGTACGGTCTGCTCGGGGCGGCGCTCTTCGGGGCAAGTACCCCGGTCGCCAAACTCCTCGTCGGTGAAATCGAACCGGTCATGCTTGCTGGTCTTCTCTACGCCGGGTCGGGATTGGGACTGGGGTCTTGGCTCGCCATGCGGGGCTTGATTTTGCCCAAGGCCGAGCGCCCTCGATTTGCTGCCGGCGACTACAAATGGCTCTGCGGCGCAGTTGTCTCGGGTGGCGTAATCGGGCCGGTGCTCCTCATGTTCGCTCTTGCAGCGACCTCGGCTTCGGCAGTGTCGCTGCTCCTCAACCTCGAAGGCGTGTTTACTGCGCTGCTGGCCTGGTTTGCGTTTCGAGAGAACTTCGATCGCCGCGTCGCGCTGGGGATGTTCCTGATCGTGTGCGGGGGGGGGATTCTAGGCTGGCAGCCGGACAAGTTCGAGTTGTCCTGGCCGGCGCTCGCAGTTGCCGGCGCCTGCCTGTGCTGGGCGCTCGACAACAATCTTACGCGCAAGATTTCCGCTGCGGACCCGGTAAAAATCGCCGGAATCAAAGGTCTGACGGCGGGTGCGGTCAACCTTTTCGTTTCGACGACCCTCGGAGCTTCGCTGCCAGCACCAGGTTATGCCGCCGCCGCCGCACTCGTCGGTCTGTTGGGCTACGGGGTGAGCCTGGCTTTCTTCGTGGTGGCTTTGCGCCAACTCGGCGCCGCGCGGACTGGCGCCTATTTTTCAACTGCGCCATTTATCGGTGCGGCGGCGGCGTTTGCGCTGCTCGGTGAAAGTCCGGACGCCTTGTTCTGGTCCGCGTCGGTTCTGATAGCGGCTGGCGTAGTCCTGCATCTAACCGAGCGCCACCAGCACCTTCACAGACACGAGCCGCTGGCACATATTCATCCCCACACGCACGACGAACACCATCGCCACGGTCACGATTTTGAATGGGACGGCGCCGAGCCGCATTCACACGCTCACGAGCATGATCCCCTGGACCACGCCCACCCGCACTACCCGGACATCCATCATCGGCACATTCACTGACTGGCTGGGCGCGCTCACGATTGCGCTGTTCGCGCTCGTGGCGCAAGCCGCACCTTATGTGCCCGAGGACGATGCCGTCGTGCTCGAGCATCTGCCGGTGCGGCCTAATGATCCAATCGCGCGCGAGCTGCGCCGGCTGCGCGCCGATCTCGCGGCCGATCCGAACGATCTCGACACGGCTCTCGAGCTCGCGAGGCGGTATTTCGATCTGGCCGGGTCCGAGGGTGATCCGCGCTACGTAGGCTACGCCGAGGCAGCGCTCAGGCCCTGGTGGAATCTGCCCGACCTGCCGATCGAGGCGCGAGTGATGCGCGCAATCCTCAACCAGTACAGCCACGATTTCAATGGGGCGATGAAGGACTTGGATACCGCGACGCGCGAGGATCCGAAGAACGCGCTCGCCTGGTCCTGGCGTGCAGCGATCCACATGGTGCAGGCCGACTACACTGCCGCACGCATCGATTGCGATTCACTGAAAGCGATCGACGCCGAGTTTGCGATCGGTTGCACTGCCTATCTCGACGGCACGACGGGCAAGGCGGCCGTAGCGTATCGCGCGTTCTCCGCGGCTCTTGCGCGCGACGCGAAGGCTTCGCCGAGCGTTCGCGTCTGGGTCCTTACCCGTCTTGCCGAGCTGTCGATACGGCAAGGCAATCCGAAGCGGGCCGAGGAGCATTTTCGCGCGGCTTACCTCGAGCCGGTCAACGACCAGTTTCTGCTCGGCGCCTACTCGGATTTCCTGCTCGACCAGGGGCGCTCCGACGAAGTCGTCCCACTGCTCGTCGACTGGGTGAAGTCGGACATTCTCCTGCTCCGCCTCGCAATGGCCGAGCGGGCGCTGAAGGCGCCAAAGGCGCACGAGCACATCGAGGCGCTCCGATCCCGTTTCGATGCCGCCGCGCTGCGCGGGGACAAGTTGCATCAGCAGGAAGAGGCGCGCTTCAATCTCTATTTGCTCGGAAACAAGGAAAAGGCCTTCGCGCTCGCGCACGAAAACTGGAAACTGCAGCGCGAGCCGCGCGATGCGCGCATCCTACTCGAAGCTGCGCTCGCGATGAAGGATCCTATGGCCGCTCAGGAGGGTCTCGCCTGGCTGGAGCGCTCCGGGCACGAGGATCCGGGTCTTCGCCGGACTGCGGAAGAACTGAAAGCGCTCAAGCGATGAGAGCGCTGCTCGCGTTGCTGCTCCTGCTTGCGGTTCTGCCTGCGCACGCGCACAAGCCCAGCGACAGTTACCTCGCCGTTCGCGTCGAGGGTGCGGACCTGAGTGGCCAGTGGGACATCGCGCTGCGCGACCTCGATTTCGCGGTCGGCCTGGACGACAGCGGCGACGGCGACATCAACTGGGGCGAGGTGAAGGCGCATCATTCGGACATCGCAGCGTACGCCCTAGCCAGGTTGAAGCTGCGCTCGGGGGGCGCCGACTGTCCGGCTCGGGCCACCGAGTTTCTCGTCGACGATCACAGCGATGGCGCCTATTCGGTGATGCGTTTCTCGGCTCGTTGTCCCAGTGAGGTGACGACACTCGAAATCAGCTACAGCCTGTTCGCAGACCTCGATCCGCAGCACAAAGGGCTGCTGCGCCTGGAGCATGGCGCGGGAACACGCACCGCCATCTTCAGTCCGGAACGCGCGACGCAAAGCTTCGAGCTCGCGAGGATCTCCTCGCTCACACAGCTCGTCGACTACGGCCGCGAAGGGGTATGGCACATCTGGATCGGTTTCGACCACATCCTGTTCCTGTTATCGCTCCTTTTGCCCGCGGTGCTTGTTCGCGAGGCCGCCCGCTGGCAGGCGGTGGGACGCTTTCCCCCGGCGTTCTGGGACGTGTTCAAGATCGTCACTTCATTCACGGTGGCGCACTCGATCACGCTCAGCCTTGCGGCTCTCGGCGTGATCTCGCTTCCCTCGCGCCTCGTGGAATCTGCGATCGCGACTTCGGTCGTCCTTGCCGCGCTCAATAACGTATTCCCGCTCGTGCACGGACGGCGCTGGATGGTCGCTTTCGCTTTCGGGCTGATTCACGGCTTCGGCTTCGCCAGCGTGCTCAGAGACCTGGGTCTGCCCCAGGGGGCGCTCCTCATCGCCCTCGTCGGCTTCAACCTCGGCGTCGAGGTCGGCCAGCTCGCGATCGTGAGCGCGTTCCTGCCTCTTGCGTACGGGCTGCGGACTACCTGGTTTTACCGACGCCTGGTCTTCATCGGCGGGTCCCTCGTGATTTCAGTCGTCGCGGGAATCTGGCTGGTTGAGCGTGCGTTCAACATGAAAATAATCAGCCCTTGACGAATCGCCGGTGCAACCCAATATCCAATCGATACGAAAATTCCCGGCACCAAAACCCGCGATGATCGAAATCCGCAAGAGTAAGGACCGCGGTTACGCCGACCACGGTTGGCTACGCTCCTTCCACACCTTTTCGTTCGCCGACTACTACGACCCCGAGCACATGGGTTTCGGCCATCTCAGGGTGATCAACGAGGACCGCATCCGGCCCGGTACAGGGTTCGGTACCCACGGCCACCGCGACATGGAGATCATCAGCTACGTGCTGGAAGGCGCGCTCGCCCACAAGGACAACATGGGGAACGGTTCGACTATCGTGCCGGGGGACGTGCAGGTGATGAGCGCGGGAAAGGGCGTGCTGCACAGCGAGTTCAATCATGCACGCGACGAAGTGACGCACTTTCTCCAGATCTGGATCGAGCCGAACGTGTCCGGCATTCCGCCGCGCTACGAGCAGAGGCACTTCGACCTCGTCTCGAAGAAGGGGAGTTTGCGCCCGGTCGCCTCGCCCGATGGCCGCGAGGGTTCGGTGACGATTCATCAAGATGCCTGTCTGTATGCCGTGCTTCTCGACGGTGCAGACCGTGCGGTCCACAAGCTGCAATCGGGCCGGCGCGCCTACGTGCACCTGGCGCGCGGCCGCTTGACGGTGAGCGGCCAGCCGCTCGAAGCCGGTGATGCGCTGAAGGCCTCCAGCATCGCCGAAATCGTGCTGGAGAAAGGCGAAGGAGCGGAAGCCCTGTTGTTCGATCTCGCATGAGCACCACAGCGACGCGGCGCGAGAATCCCAGGATGCCGGTGGTGTTCTTCGGGCACGGCAGCCCGATGAACACGCTGGAACGCAACCGGTACACCGAGACTTGGCGAAGGCTCGGCGAATCGATTCCGAGACCCAAGGCGATCCTGTGCGTGTCAGCGCATTGGTACACGGAGGGTACTGCGGTGACGGCAATGGACATGCCGAAGACCATCCATGATTTCTACGGGTTCCCGCAGGCGCTATTCGACGTTCAGTATCCGGCTCCGGGCGAACGGCAACTCGCCTCGCGGGTGTGCGAGCTGCTCGCGCCGGCGAACGTGAGCATGGACCAGTCCTGGGGCTTGGATCACGGCACCTGGTCCGTTCTGAAGCACGCCTACCCGGAAGCGAACATCCCCGTCGTTCAGCTCAGCATCGACGGGACGCAGCCGCACGGATTCCACTATGAAATCGGCAAGCGGCTCGCACCGCTGCGTGATGAAGGCGTGCTCGTCGCGGGCAGCGGCAACGTCGTTCACAATCTGCGGATGATGAAGCGGGCGGGCGGGCCAGCGTTCGACTGGGCAGTGCGCTTCAACGAGAAGGTTCGCCAAGCGCTCAGCTCCCGCGACCACCAGGCGCTCGTCGATTTCGAGCGCCTCGGCGAGGACGCACGGCTATCGGTACCGACGCCCGAGCACTACCTGCCGCTCCTCTATATCGCTGCGCTGCAGAGGGAAGACGAGCAAATTTCCTTTGCCGTCGACGGATACGAGCTGGGTTCGCTCAGCATGCTCACCGCGGTTGCCGGGATGCCTGCGGGCTGAACCGTAGCACGCAGCTGTCACGTTGGGCTCCCGGTAACACGCGCCGCGCCGCTCGCGCATAATGCGCCGAGCCCTCCTTCTGGATTCTCGCCATGGACCTGCTCGAACAGGCAGCCGTTTTTCTTCTCACCGCCGTGTTGCTGGTACCGCTGTTTCAGCGCTTGAAACTGGGTGCCGTGCTCGGTTATCTCGGCGCCGGCATGCTGATCGGTCCGTGGGTTCTGGGCATGGTCGGCGACGTGCAAGCCACCATGCAGTTCGCCGAGTTCGGGGTCGTCCTTCTGCTTTTTCTCGTGGGTCTTGAGTTGCAACCGAGCCGCCTGTGGGTGCTGCGCCGGCCCGTATTCGGATTGGGCGGGGCTCAGGTGCTTGCAACGGGAATGGCTGTTTTTTCTCTGGCGCTTGCGCTGGGCTTCGGGTGGCAGGCAGCGCTTGTTGCCGGCTTCGGGCTCGCCATGTCGTCAACTGCTCTGGTTCTGGCTTCGCTCGCAGAGCGCAGGCAGCTCACGACGCGCCACGGGCGCGAGGCGTTCGCCGTGCTCCTGTTCCAGGATCTTTCGGTGATCCCATTGCTCGCATTGCTTCCGCTCTTGAGCGATTCGGGGGCGCATGCCGCGGGGGGATGGGTCGCGGCGGCAAAAGCCCTGGCGGTGATAGCGGCGGTCATCATCGCCAGCCGCCTCCTCGTGCGCCCGGCGCTGAAAGCGGTGGCGAGCTACGGTGGGCGGGAGGTATTCACCGCGGCGGCGCTGCTGCTCGTGGTGGGCGCCGCACTCATCATGCAACGAATCGGCTTGTCGGCTTCGCTCGGCGCTTTCCTCGCCGGGGTGCTCCTTGCCGACTCCGAGTTTCGCCACGAGCTGGAAGCCGACATCGAGCCCTTCAAGGGTCTGCTCCTCGGGCTTTTCTTCATTGCAGTGGGGATGAGCGCGAACCTCGCACTCATCTGGAACCGGCCTCTGATGGTGTTCGGCCTTGCCGCGGGTCTCATGCTGGTGAAGTTCGCTTTGATGTATGCGATCGCGAGGATCGGTGGCGCGCCGAACGACACCGCGCAGCGACTGGCGGTCGGAGTTTCGCAAGGTGGTGAGTTCGCTTTCGTCCTGTTCGCTGCGGCGGGTGCGCTAGGCATATTCGAGACCGGCACGACCGAGCTGCTCGTGATGGTCGTGACGGTCTCGATGCTGCTCTCCCCGCCCACGTTCGAACTGCACGACCGGATCCTCGACCGATGGCTCGAGCGTCACAACGCTCCCGAGTTCGACTCGATAACCGGGCCCGGCAATCCGGTGATTATCGCCGGTTACGGACGTGTGGGGCAGATTGTCTCCCGCATACTGCGCATGTGCGGTGTGCCGTTTACAGCCCTCGAAGTGAGCTACCAGCAGGTGGATTTCGTGAGGCGATTCGGCAACAAGGTGTACTACGGCGACGCTTCGCGCCTTGAACTGTTGGAGGCCGCGAAGACGGGCGAGGCCAAGCTTTTTGTGCTCGCCATTGACGACGTCGAGGCCTCGGTGAAGACCGCCGAGATCGTGCGAAAGCACTTCCCGCATGTTCCGATTCTAGCCCGCGCACGCAACCGCGTGCATCTATTCCGCCTGCGCGACCTCGGCGTCAAACTCATCTGGCGCGAAACGTTTCTGGCGAGCCTGGACATGGCGCGGCATATGCTCGTTTCCTTGGGTTTCGGCATCGCTGCGTCCGAGCGAGCGGTAAGCCTGTTCAAGCAGCACGACGAGGAGCGGCTCGATGTGCAGTACGCGGTCCAGCATGACGAAGCGCAGCTCATCCAGACTACCAAGGAGGCCGCGGCGCAACTGCAGGAGCTGTTCGAGGCGGACGGCCTGCAGCCGCTGCCAGGATTCCCGCAGCCCGCCGCTGCAGTGACGCAAAAGGAATAACCGATGACTCATCCCACTTCGGACCCGTGGGAATTTTCTTCGCGTGCCCTCGCATGAAATGCGCCAACAGTAGAATACCTGCGTGAAGAACATCGTAATCCTTATCTCCGGCCGCGGCAGCAACATGGAGGCGATCGTGCGCGCAGGGCTCCCCGCAAAGATCGCTGCCGTGATCAGCAATCGTGCCGCCGCTGCCGGCCTGGAATTTGTCGCACAGTCGGGCCTTCCGGCTCAGGTGGTCGATGAGCGGGAGTTTTCCTCGCGCGATGAGTATGACGCTGCGCTCGCGGCGGCCATCGATCGGCGTTCGCCCGATCTTGTTGCGCTCGCCGGCTTCATGCGTGTTCTCGGAGGAAAGTTCGTCCGGCGCTACTCGGGTCGGCTCGTCAACATCCATCCCTCTCTCCTGCCGGCGTTTCCCGGGCTGCACACGCACCGACGCGCGCTCCAGGAAGGGGTGAAGCTCCACGGCTGTACGGTGCATTTCGTCACGCCGCAGGTCGATCACGGCCCGATCATCGCGCAGGCTGCGGTACCGGTGCGGGCCGGGGACACCGAAGCGACGCTCGCGGCGCGGGTGCTGCGACAGGAACACCGGATTTACCCGCTTGCGCTGCGCTGGTTCATCGATGATCGGCTCGCCGTCGAGAACGGCATCGTGCGCGTTAGCGGGCCCGACGCTGTTCAGGCTCTGCTTGCCGACGAATGATCTCGACCCCACTCCGCCAGGTAGGAATCGCAGCGCTAGCTCTGTGGGCCGTCACGGTTCAGGCGGCCCCGCCCGAACGCGTGACCCTCATTTACGAGATGAAGCGCAACGGGACGGTCCTGGGGGACGTCTCGGAAACGCTCGAGCACGACGGTCGCACTTACGCGATCACCTCCGAGGTCAAGGGGAGAGGGTTCCTGGCGCTGTTCGGGGCCATGAAACGCACGAGTCGCGGCCACGTCACGCCGCAAGGACTGCGTCCCGACGAATTTCGTGATGAGCGCCCCGGGGGTTGGGCGGTGTCGGCGAAATTCGATTGGGACGCGCGCTCGGTGACGCAGGAGCGCAAGGGGAAGTCGGAGACGCTGCCGATACCAGGCAACGCACAGGACCCCCTGAGCCTCGCCTACAGCTTTGCATTCTTCCCGCCCAAGGCCAAGGAATACGACGTAACGCGCGCTGACGGTCGAGGCCTGACCCCGTTCCGCTTCACAGTCGTCGGCAGCGAAGGGCTCGCCACCCCCGCGGGCGAGATGCAAACGCTGCACATCGCGAAAGTGCGCGACGGACCCGACGACAAATCGACCGACATCTGGTTCGCCGCCGAGCGCGATTTCCTGCCGGTGCGCGTCCTGGTTGTGGACACGGACGGCACACGCGCCGACCAGGTCGTCACGCGCATCGGCAAGTGACGCGCTTCTCACGCCCGCTGCTCGATGCTTGCACAGCGGCCTTCGCGGCCGTGCTGCCGCTTGAACAGCCAGCCGACGCAACGCTTTCGGCGTTTTTTCAGAGTCATTCGAAAATCGGCCAGCGCGACCGCGCCACGATTGCCGACTCGGTGTACGCCGCGCTCAGGCGGCGGCGCTTGCTCGAGCGCGTCGCGGCGACGCAGAACCCGCGCCGTCTGGTGCTTGCAAGCTGGACAGTGCTGCTCGGCGCCAATCTGCGCGAAGTCGATCCCTGGTTGCGCGGCGACGAGGCCGAGTGGCTCGCCTCGGTCAAGCGCGAAGCAGCCGCGCCACAGTCCTTCGAGGTCGAGTGCGAGCTTCCCGACTGGGCGATCGAGCGCCTGCGAGCGCGCTACGACGAAAGCGCGCTGTTAGCGCTGGCGAGGGGCTTGCTGCAGAACGCGCTGCTCGACCTGCGCGTAAATCCGCTGAAGATCTCGCGCGAAGCGGCTCTCGAACGGCTCGTGGCCGACGGGCTTCGCGCCGCCGCGACGCCGTATTCGCCCGATGGGATCAGGCTCCAGGAGAAGCCTGCGATCAACCGGCATCCGCTCTTTCTGGAAGGCAGTGTCGAGGTGCAGGACGAAGGGAGCCAATTGCTCTGCCATCTGGTCGCGCCGAAGCGCGGGGAAATGGTCGTCGACTTCTGTGCGGGTGCGGGCGGCAAGACCTTGGCGCTCGGAGCTCTGATGCGTTCGACCGGGCGGCTCTACGCGTTCGATATCTCTCCCAAGCGGCTGGCAGGGCTGAAACCGCGGCTCGCGCGCTCGGGGCTCTCGAACGTCCATCCGCAGCGGATCGATGGCGTAGACGATGCGCGCGTGAAACGTCTTGCCGGCAAGATAGACCGTGTGCTGGTGGATGCGCCTTGCAGCGGACTGGGAACGCTACGCCGCAATCCTGACATGAAATGGCGCCAGACACCCGAGGACGTCGCCGAGCTGGTCGCGAAACAGCAAGCCATACTCGCCGGGGCGGCGAGGCTTGTAAAACCGGGCGGAGCCCTCATATACGCCACTTGCAGCATCCTCGAAGAGGAAAACCGGGGCGTTGCGGAGAGATTTCTGGCCGGCTATCCGCAGTTCGCGCTACGGCCTGCAGGCGATGTCCTCAAGAGCGAACGTATCGAGCTCGACATGAAGGAGTATTTCGAGCTCTGGCCGCACCGACACGGCACGGACGGTTTTTTTGCCGTGGTTTTCGAACGCATCGCATGAGGTGGGATCCGGCTTCGCAGGACCTTCCCCAAATACAGTGAACGCCTCGTTTCGCAATACGGAATTCAGGCCTCTAGCGAATTCTTTCAGGACACAACTGTATGAAGAAGATCGGGAAAGTGACGTTAACGTCTGTGGGCATTATGCACTTGCCCTTTACCCGGATTCACGTAGAATCCGCGACATCTGCGTAGGGGAGTTCAATGGAATCTTATACCCTGTTTTCGGGCATTTTTGATCTCCCATGGTGGGGCTACGTCCTCGTCACTCTGGGTCTGACCCACATCACCATCGTGAGTGTCACGGTGTTCCTGCACCGTCATCAAGCGCACCGCGCGCTCGATCTGCATCCGCTGGCAAGCCACTTCTTTCGCCTCTGGCTGTGGATGACAACCGGCATGGTGACCAAGGAGTGGGCCGCAATTCACCGCAAACACCACGCCAAATGCGAAACCGCCGAGGACCCGCACAGCCCGCAACAGGTCGGAATCAATCGCGTGCTATGGGGCGGCGTGTTCCTGTACGTTAAAGAATCCTACAACCGCGAGACGATGGATCGCTACGGCCACGGCACGCCTGACGACTGGGTTGAGCGCAACATCTACTCCCGTTTCTCGATACTCGGCATCACCCTGATGGGGTCTGTCAACGTCATGCTGTTCGGTATCGTCCCGGGCGCACTGATCCTCATCACGCAGATCGCCTGGATCCCGTTCTGGGCAGCCGGCGTCATCAACGGCATCGGCCACTTTTGGGGCTACCGCAACTGGTCGACCGAGGACGCGAGCACCAACATCGTCCCCTGGGGGGTCATCATCGGCGGCGAGGAGCTGCACAACAATCACCACGCCTATGCGACCTCGGCGAAACTGTCCAACAAATGGTACGAGATCGACATCGGCTGGATGTACATTTGCCTGCTTGAAGCGCTCGGCCTTGCGCAAGTGAAGAAAATTGCACCGACACCGCGCTTTACCGCGGCGAAGGTGGTCGACTCCGAAACGCTTCAAGCGGTCATCACGCATCGCTACGACGTGTTGGCGAAATACGCAAAATCACTCAAGCGCACCTATGCAGAGGAGCTTGGTAAGCTGCGCCGGTTCGCTCCGCACGATGCGCACGTGCTGCAGAACCTGAAGCGCTGGTTGCACCGCGACGAAAAATCGCTGTGCGAGGCCGAGCGCGCGGATCTCAACAAGGGGCTGTCGAAGTCACGCGCGTTGCATACCGTCTACTCGATGCGCTCGGAGCTTGTCTCGCTTTGGGAGCGCTCCAGTGCGTCCCGCGAACAGCTCGTGCGGCAACTGCAGGACTGGTGCCATCGAGCCGAGGCGAGCGGCATTCGTCCGCTCGCGGAATTCTCGCGTCGTCTGCGCTGCTACGCGTAGTAGGTTTCGCTGTGCCCGCGGAAGCGGGGTCCTAGAAAACCCACCGTTGGCGGGTTTTTTCATTCCCCTTTCCAGCAGTCCTGCTCGGACCTACTTCCGGTGCTTACTCGGAAGCCTCGGCACAAACTTCTACCCGCCACCAACAGAGGCAGCGAGTTCGCGCGCTTCCGAGTAGCATATGGCCCTGTAGACTCTGGTAGGCTTTTTAACAGGAAAGACGAAGATAGGAGGCATCAAATGAAAAGCCTTTTTGCGGTTATTGCGTTGTTGGTCATTGCATCGCCGACCCTTGCACAGGTAAAACCATGCGAGGAACTCAAGGCCGAGATCGAGGCCAAGATCAAGAACAATGGTGTGACGGTCTTTACACTGACCATCGTTGACAAAGATCAAGCCGGGGACGGCAAGGTCGTCGGTACTTGCGACGGAGGGACGAAGAAAATCGTCTACAAGCGGGGCGGCTGAGTCACCTGGGACCAGGATCGAATGAGAACAAACGCGCTAAGAGCGGGTTTGTTCTTAGGGCTAGACCGGCGGCGGAGCCGTCCGGGCCGACCCGCTATTTGATTTTTGTTTCCTTGTAGATGACGTGCTTGCGCACCCTGGGATCGTACTTTTTGATCTCCAACTTATCTGGTGTAGTGCGCTTGTTCTTGGTGGTGGTGTAGAAATGGCCGGTCCCGGCCGAGGACTCTAGTTTGATTTTTTCACGCATCGCGACCCCTTCGACTAGAACTAGATTTCACCACGCTCGCGCAACTCTTTGAGCACCGCTTCGATGCCCTTCTTGTCGATGATACGCACGCCGGCGTTGGAAATGCGCAGCCTCACCCAGCGCTTTTCGCTCTCCACCCAGAAGCGGCGGTACTGCAAGTTCGGATAGAACCGGCGTATGGTTTTGTTGTTGGCGTGGGAGACATGGTGCCCCACCTGGGGTTTCTTGCCCGTAATCTGGCAGACGCGTGCCATGGAGTGCTCCGCTGCGAAAAGCGCGCATTATAGGGCGAAATCGGCCGCCCGTCCAAGTTCAGAGAGAGGCCGAGGTTGAGTTGCAGCCGGTCCGGGGTGAGCTACAGGAGCCCACGCTCGGCAAAGGACATCGTGCGGGTTCCTGCGACGATGAAATGGTCTAGCACTTGGATATCCACCAATGCGAGCGCGCTTTTCAGCGAGCGAGTGAGGATCTCGTCGGCATGGCTCGGCTCGGCAACGCCGGACGGGTGGTTATGAGCAAAGATCACCGCGGCAGCGTTATGCTTAAGTGCGCACTTCACTACCTCGCGCGGATAGACGCTCGTTTGTGTGAGCGTGCCGCTGAACAGCTCCTCGCAGGCTACGACGCGGTGCTGCGCGTCGAGCAGAAGTACTACGAAGACTTCCTGCTCCCGTCCCGCCAGCAGTAGGCGAAGATAGTCGCGGACTGCACGCGGCGACGAGAGCGCGTCTCGCGAGGAGATCTCTTCCTTGAGTGCACGCCGCGCCAGCTCGAGGGCTGCCTGGATCTGCGCGAGTTTGGCGGGGCCCAGGCCGGGCGTGTCAGCGAGGCCCCTGGACCCCGCCTCAAGGAGTGCCGAGACCGAGCCAAAGCGCCCAAGTAGTTCCCGCGCGACGTCTACCGCGCTCTTGCCTCTGATGCCGGTGCGAAGCAGGATCGCGAGCAGCTCGGCGTCAGCGAGCGAAGCGGCGCCGCGGGCGAGCAGCCGCTCGCGTGGACGCTCCTGAAGGGGCCAATCGGTAATCGCCATGGAATTCGCTTAGAATCGTCGTTTCGCGGCTTAACGCACTGCTCCTGTCTTGCGATGACCGACGTTTCCGGAAAGAAGATCTTGCTTGGAATCACCGGCGGGATCGCCGCCTACAAGGCGGCCGAGCTCACGCGCCTTTTCGTGAAGCGCGGGTCGGATGTGCGCGTGGTCATGACCGAGGCTGCATGCCGCTTCATCACGCCGGCAACGCTGCAGGCGCTATCCAGCAAGCCCGTATATACGGACATGTGGGACCCGCGCGTACCCGATAGCATGGGTCACATCGAGTTATCGCGCGACCGCGACATCATCGTGGTCGCGCCTGCCACGACCGACTTTATCGGGAAGCTCGCGAACGGTCTCTGCGACGATCTGCTCTCGGCCTTGTGCCTCGCACGTCGCTGCCCGCTCGTGGTCGCGCCGGCCATGAACGTGGAGATGTGGCAGAACGCGGCGACGCAGCGCAATGTCGGGCGCCTGCGCGCTGATGGCGTCGGCTTCCTTGGCCCTACGGAGGGGGACCACGCCGACCGCGAGGGCGGCATGGGGCGGATGCTCGAACCCGAAGAGATATACGCCGAAATCGCGGCCGCGCTCGGTCCGAAGGCGCTCTCCAAAAAAAAAGTGCTCGTGACGGCGGGACCGACCTATGAGCCGATCGATACGGTGCGCGGAGTCACGAATCAGAGTTCCGGAAAAATGGGCTACGCCGTCGCCCAAGCGGCGGTAGAGGCCGGTGCGGAGGTGACGCTTGTGTCAGGTGCAACGGCGCTCGCTGCTCCAGCAGGTGTGGAGCGAGTTGATGTGGTTACTGCACGTGACATGCATAAAGCGGTGATGGCGCGGGCGAAGAAGGCTGATGTCTTCATTTCGGTGGCCGCTGTTGCGGACTATTTCCCGGCCGATCCGAAGCCGCACAAGATCAAGCGCGGCAACGGCAATCTCAACGTGGAGCTTGTTCCGAGCCCCGATATCCTCGGCGAGGTCGCCGCGCTCCTGAAAGGGCCGTTTTGCGTCGGTTTTGCAGCAGAGACCGAAGACCTCAAGGCAAATGCGCAGGCAAAGCGGAGGAAGAAGGGAATCCCGCTGCTCGCGGCGAACCTTGCGCAAGAGACATTCGGCAAGGACACCAACGCGCTCACCCTCTTCGACGAGGACGGCCTGCACGAATTGCCTCTTGCTCCAAAGATCGTGCTGGCGCGTCAGTTGATCGAGCACATCGCGAAGATGCTGCCGCGGCGTTAGGCACCTTTTCGTTGAAGACGCTCGACGTAAAAATCCTGGATCTGCGGTTGCGCAATTCACTGCCGCAGCACGCCACGGCGGGATCCGCGGGTCTCGACCTCCGGGCCTGTATCGAAGAGCCGCTCACGCTTGCGCCCGGGACCGCCGAGCTCGTGCCAAGCGGCGTAGCCATCCACCTCGCCGATTCCGGGCTTGCCGCGATCGTGCTGCCGCGATCGGGACTCGGGCACAAGCACGGGATCGTCCTTGGAAATCTCGTCG
This sequence comes from Burkholderiales bacterium, assembly GCA_036522335.1. Classification (GTDB taxonomy): domain Bacteria; phylum Pseudomonadota; class Gammaproteobacteria; order Burkholderiales; family SG8-39; genus VBDM01. The sequence goes on along the minus strand of DATDGA010000183.1, from coordinate 6,430 downwards.
GCCTCATAGATTCCGACTACCAGGGACAGGTCATGGTCTCCGTCTGGAACCGCTCGGGCGCTGCATTTACGATCAATCCAATGGACCGTATCGCGCAGCTCGTCGTGGTTCCGGTGGTTCAGGTCAAACTGAACGTAGTCGAGGAGTTCGGTACCAGCGCGCGAGGAACGGGTGGTTTCGGAAGCACGGGAAAATCGTAGAGGCGGGTAGCTCACGAACGCGGGAGAGGGCCTTCGCGCCCTCGTCTCCCCCGACGCCCCGAGCTGGATTGAGCGTATATTCCTAGTTTGTCGGCCATGCTTCCTTCGGATTTCCATCCCGTAGTTCAGCGCTGGTGGGAGACCCGCTTCCGCGATCCCGCAGGTGCGCGGACCCTGCCGCCAACCGATGCACAGTTGGAGGGTTGGCGCGCGATACGCATGGGCGGTCACACTCTCATAGCAGCTCCGACCGGCTCGGGCAAAACGCTCGCCGCGTTCCTCACCTCGATCGACCAGCTGCTGCGCGAGAGCCTGCAGGGCGGCGGCCTGCCCGACGAAGTGCGCGTCATCTACGTCTCGCCGCTCAAGGCGCTCTCGGCGGACATCCATAAGAACCTCGCCGAGCCGCGGCGCGAGATTCGCAGTATCGCCGAGGATATGGGCCTCCCGCCGGTGCGCATCACCGCGGCGGTGAGAAGCGGCGACACACCGCAGGCAGAGCGCGCGGCGATGCTGCGTACGCCTCCGCATATCCTGGTGACCACTCCGGAATCTCTATATCTGCTGCTCACGGCAGAGCGATCGCGCGAGACGCTCAAGACCGCGCGCGTCGTCATTGTCGATGAGATCCATGCCGTGATCGAATCGCGCCGGGGCGCACACCTCGCGCTCTCGCTCGAGCGCCTCGACCACGTCTGTGGGCGGCGCCTGCAGCGCGTGGGCCTCTCGGCGACGCAGAAACCGATCGCGGAGGTCGCACGGTTTCTGGTCGGCAGGGGCGGGGCTGAGTGCGCGATCATCGACCGCGGGCACAAACGGGAAATCGACCTCGAGATCGAAGTGCCCGGCTCGCCTCTTGAAGCGGTGATGTCGGCCGAAGTGTGGAAGGAGGTCTATCGGCGCCTGGTCGACCTGATCGAATCTCACCGCACCACCCTCATTTTCGTGAACACTCGACGCCTTGCCGAGCGCATGGCGTTCAATCTGAGCGGGCAACTCGGCGCCGAGCACGTTGCCGCCCATCACGGCAGCCTTGCCAAGGAAGCGAGGCTGGAAGCAGAGGTCAAGCTTCGCGAGGGCCGGCTAAAGGTGCTGGTGGCGACGGCGTCGCTTGAACTCGGCATCGACATCGGACATGTCGATCTGGTTTGCCAGGTCTCTTCGCCGAACCGCATCGCGACGCTCCTGCAGCGCGTGGGGCGCTCGGGCCATACCGTCGGCGGTTTGCCGAAAGGGAGGCTCTTTCCACTCACTCGCGACGATCTGATCGAATGCGCGGCGATGGTGCGCGCGGCCAAGGACGGGGAGCTGGACCGCGTGCTTGTTCCCGCGAAGCCGCTCGACGTGCTTGCGCAGCAGATCGTTGCAGAAGTGGCGGCAGAGGAATGGGAGGAGGGCGCGCTGTTCGACCTCTTCCGCCGGGCCTACCCCTATCGCGATCTGGTGCGCGAAGAGTTCGGCGAGGTCGTCGCGATGCTCGCGCACGGTTTTGCGACCAAACGCGGCCAGCGCGCGGCCCTGGTGCACTACGACGCCGTCCACCGAAAGCTCCGGGAGCGGCGCGGCTCGCGACTGGTAGCGATCATGTCGGGCGGGGCGATCCCGGAGGTATTCGACTACCGGGTGCAGCTTGAGCCGGAGGGGACGTTCGTCGGCACGCTGAACGAGGACTTTGCCATCGAATCGCTCCCCGGGGACGTCTTCCAGCTGGGCAATACGTCCTGGCGAATCTTGCAAATAGGAAACGGCGTCGTACGCGTCGCGGACGCGCAAGGGCAGCCGCCCTCGATGCCGTTCTGGCTGGGAGAGGCGCCAGCGCGGAGCGAGGAGATGAGTGCGGCGGTTTCAAAGCTGCGCACGGTCGCCGACTCCAAGCTCCCGGGGCCCGGTCAGCTGCACAGCTCCGGAGAGCTCGACGCCGCAGTCGCGTGGCTCGTGCATGACTATGCCCTTTCTCGATCCGCTGCCGAGCAGATCGCGGCCTATCTCGCCGAAGGCAAGCGCGCTTTGGGTGCGATTCCCACCGCCGAAACCATCGTGCTCGAGCGTTTCTTCGACGAAGCTGGTGGAATGCAGCTCGTGCTGCACGCGCCGCTCGGCAGCCGCATCAACCGTGCCTGGGGCCTCGCGCTGAGAAAGAAGTTCTGCCAAAGCTTCAACTTCGAGTTGCAGGCAGCTGCTACCGAGGAAGCGCTGGTTCTCTCGCTCGGTCCGATGCATTCCTTTCCGCTCGCCGAAGTGTTTCGCTACCTCAATCCCAAGAGCGTGCGCGAAACGCTCGTCCAGGCCGTGCTCGACTCACCGATCTTCCAGACACGCTGGCGTTGGACGACGACGCTCGCGCTTGCCGTTCCGCGAAGCCGCAACGGCGCGCGCTTGCCCGCGCAGATCCAGCGCATAATCGCCGAGGAGCTTCTCGCCGCGATCTTCCCGGATGCTGCGGCGTGCCTGGACAATATCCGGGGCGCACGCGAGCTGCCTGACCACCCGCTCGTCAACCAGGCCCTGCGGGACTGCCTCGAAGAGGCGATGGACCTGCCGCGGCTCGTGGCCTACCTGCAGCGCGTGTTCGCGGGCGAAATCAGGTGCATTGCGAAAGATACACCGGAGCCTTCGGTTCTCTCCCACGAGATTCTGAATTCCGCGGTTTACACGTTCCTCGACGACGCGCCGCTCGAGGAGCGGCGCACGCGCGCGGTGCATATGCGGCGCGCGACCGAGCCGCGGAGCGCCGAGGATCTAGGCGCACTCGATCCGGCGGCGATAGAGCGTGTACGCGAGGAGGCTTGGCCCATAGCCAATACCGCCGACGAGTTGCACGACGCCTTGCTGCTCGCGGGGTTCGTTCGTACGGAGGAAGCGCCTCCCGGCTGGCGCTTGCTCTTCGACGAACTCGTGGCTGCAGGGCGCGCGTTCGATGCGGGCGGATTCTGGGTCTCAGTGGAGAGATTCGACGAATTGGACGCCGTGGTACCGCAGCGTGTCGCGCCCGCGATCCCCGAGCACCTGCGCAAATCCTGGGTGCCCGATGATGCTGCACGGGAGCTTGTCCGCGAACGCACCGAAGTACTGGGGCCGGTAACGATGCGGCAACTCGCCGATTCGCTCCGGCTTTCCGACACCGCGCTCATCGATCGCGCGCTGCTTGCGCTCGAGGTCGAGGGAAAAGTGCTTCGCGGCCGCTTCACCCCGGTTTCGCTCATGCGCGAAACGGCGGGCACGCTCGAATGGTGCGACCGCAGACTGCTCGCGCGCATCCATCGATACACGCTCAACCGGCTGCGTTCCGAAATCGAGCCGGTCAGCGCCGCCGATTTCATGCGTTTCCTGCTGCACTGGCAGCATCTTGCGAGCGAGCAGCAGGTGAGGGGCGTCGACGGCTTGGCCGCGGTCATCGAACAACTCGATGGCTACGAAGTGCCTGCGGGGGCTTGGGAGCGCGAGGTACTCGCTGCGCGCGTGCAGGACTATGAACCTGATTTCATCGACAAGCTCTGCCTTTCCGGCCGTACGGCCTGGGGACGGGTATCGCCTACAAACGGCTCCGCCAAAGCGCCGCTGCGCAGCTCGCCGATCGCCCTGATGGTGCGCGAGCACGCTGCATCGTGGCGCGAGGCGGCTGGGCCCGACGTCGGCGATATGACATCGGACGCATGTGCGGTACGCGATTTGCTGCGCTCGCGGGGTGCATTGTTTTTTCATGAGATTGCCTCGGCGACCGGGCTCTTGCGCGCGCAGGTCGAGCGGGCGCTTGGGGAGCTCGCTGGCGCCGGCGTCGTGACCGCCGACAGTTTCAGCGGCCTGCGCGCGCTGCTCGCGCCTTCCGAGAAACACAAGAAGCGCTCGCGCGGCCGCAGAATCGCCTATGAAGTTGACACCGCGGGACGCTGGGCGTTGCTCGGAAGCAACCAGCCGATCGAGGAGAGCAAGCGAACGGAGATCATCGCACGCGCTCTGCTCGGGCGCTACGGCGTCGTCTTCCGGGCGCTGCTCGCACGCGAGTCTCGGTTGCCGACTTGGCGTGAGTTGGGGAAGGTGTACAGGAGGCTCGAAGCGCGCGGCGAGGTTCGCGGCGGTCGCTTTGTTTCCGGCTTCGGGGGCGAGCAGTTTGCGCTGCCAGATGCCGTGGGCCGGCTGCGTGCGGTTCGAAGGCTGGAAAAGAATGGGGAATTCATTGCGCTCTCCGCCGCCGATCCACTCAATCTCGTCGGTATCGTGACCCCGGAGGCACGCATCGCTGGTATAGCGAACAATCGTGTGCTCTTCCGCGACGGTCTCGCGATCGCCGCACTCGAGGGCGGTACGGTCCGTCGCTTGGCTGATTCCGATCTGAACGGGGACACGCTGAAGACACTGTTCTGGCGCCGGTCGAACACACCGGGCTTCGAACCGAAACCTCTTTCGGAAGCCACCCGCAAGCGCTGGCTTGAGCGCAAGGTGCGCGTGCCGCTGCCTGGCTGAGTTGCGGATCTGGAATTCAATTTCGAAATTCCGCGCCCGGAAGGCGGGCGATTTTGCTCCATTGGAGATGCGGGAGAGGCAACGAAGGGAGAGGGGGTTCCCTCGTACTCCGGTGATGATCTTTCAACGGAATGACATGCTTGGCGTTAGCCAAGCATGTCATTCCAGATATTCTGCGCCCACGCCCAGCCGTAGATACCCTCGAGTTGGCTGCGCGCGGAGGACACGCCGCTCGCGCCCGGCACCACCGTCAGCGTTTTCTGCGTGGGATCGTAGCGGTGCACCGAGGCGACGTGGATCCCTTCCTTGTCGCTGACGAAGCTGTAGCACGTGTTGGCGATGATCGGTTGTGGATTCGGCTCACGCCCGTTCATGAGCTCGATAATCGCCGCGGCCGCGAGCTTGGCGTGATTGTTCGCCATGTGCCCGGACTTGGGCATGGCTGGTGCCGAGAGCGTCGCATCGCCGAGTACGTGGATGCCCTTGTGCGCAGTCGATTCCATGCTCAGCCAATCCACGCCGCACCAGCGGGTATTTCCGGTCATGAGTCCGGCCGAGCGCGCGATGTCCCCCGCGCGCATCGGCGGCAATACGTTGAGCACATCACCCTTGATCGTGTCGAAGTCGGTTTTGACCGTCATTGCGCGTGCGTCGAGCGCCTTGACCTCGGAGTTATTGCGGTAGTCGATGATGCCGCCGTAGAGCTCGTTCCAGGCCGCTTTGAACAGCGCCGGCTTGGAGACTACGTCTTCGTTGGCGTCGAGGATGATCACCTTGGAGCGCGGCTTCGCCCGCTTGAAGTAGACGGCTGCCTGGCAGGCACGCTCATACGGCCCGGGCGGGCAGCGGTAGGGTGCCCGCGGAATCGTGATGATGAAGATCCCGCCGTCGCGCATCGTTTCGAGCTGCTGGCGCAAGGTCGTAGTCTCAGGTCCTGCTTTCCAGGCGGTGACGATGGTCTTCTGCGCCTCGGCGTCGTAACCCTCGATCTGCTCGAACAAGAGATCGACTGCGGGCGACACGATCAAGCGGTCGTAGGACAGGTTCTCAGCGTGCTTGAGCGAGACCTTCTTCTTTTCGACGTCGATCGCGGTGGCTTCGTCGCGCAGCACCCGCACGCCGTAATTGCGCAGCTTAGCGTAGCTGCGCGTGATATCGGCAACGGTTTTCGTACCCCCGAGCACGAGGTTGGACATCGGGCAGGAAACGAACTCGGGGTTGCGCTCGATCAGGACTACCTCGATCGCGCCGTCGCTCCACATGCGCAAGTATTTCGCCGCGGTCGCGCCGCCGTAACCTCCCCCGATCACTACGACGCGACCGATGGACTTCGCTGGCGGCGCGGGTTGCGTCGCGCAGCCGGGTACAAGCGACGTCGCCGCTGCTGCACCGGATGCTTTGAGAAATTCGCGCCGGGTCGTCATCGCCGGTGACTATCCTGATTCTGCGCCGCGAAGTACGCGGCGAGCGTCTCGACCTGTTCGTCGCTGTAGCCCCTGGCGATCTGGTGCATCACGGTCGCGGGACGCTTGCCAGACTTGAAGTCTTGCATTTGCTGTACCAGGAACTCTTTCTCCCGGCCTGCAAGCGCTGGCATGCCCTGCTGGCTCGCGCCGTTCGTGCCGTTCGTGCCGTGGCAGGTGGCGCAGGCGGCCGCGAGGTTGCGGGCGAGAGTTGGAACGGTGCCTTCCGCCAAAACGGGCGAAACAAGGACCGCGCCCAAGACGAGCGCGGCGGGGGAAAGCACGCGGTTCATAGCAATCTCTCGG
>DATDGA010000182.1:0-1707 GCA_036522335.1 Burkholderiales bacterium | reverse complement strand
GCATCCCGAGCGTCGCGCTGACGAACTGCTGGCTGTCCGCGCCGCGCCAGCGCGGATCGCTGTCGGGGAAATGCTCGCCAATGTCCCCCAAGCCCGCCGCGCCCAGCAGCGCGTCGACCAGCGCGTGCAGCAGGACGTCGCCGTCGGAATGCGCCACTACGCCGTGATTGTGCGGGATACGCACGCCGCCCAGCACCAACGCATCGCCAGGCCCGAAGGCGTGCACATCGATCCCGAAACCTACCCTCATATTGCCGTCTCCGCTGGTCCTGAAAGCCTTTGAGCAGCTGGCCGATGTCTTCCGAAGGACGCAAGTGCTCGAGGGTCATCGAGAGGAATTCTTCCTTCGAATAGCCGTAGTGCTTGATCGCAGCCTGGTTGACCGCGAGGAAAGCGAGGGTTTCATTGTCCACCACCCACATCGGATGCGGGTGGATGTCGAAGAGCATCCTGTAGCGCAGTTCGCTGTCCTCGAGATCCTTCTGCCCTCGCGCCTTGTCGGTGACGTCCTTGCCGACGCCGTGATAACCCCTGAAGGCGCCGCCGGCGTCGAATATCGGCTCGCCCGTCACGCTCAGGTAGCGCAACTCGCCGGCCCCGTCCCGGGCAAGGTATACGAAATCGGCAAACGGCTCGTGACGCTCGAGTTTCTCGCGATGCTGCTGCCAGAATTTTTCAGGAATCAGCCCGGCATCGGGAAGTTCCCAGCGCGCCTTGCCAAGAAACGACTCGGGATCGATCCCCCGCTTTTCCACTCCGGGAAGCTCGAGAAACCGGAAATTGTCGTCCTGCACCCAATACCAGTCGGAGCTCAGCTCCACCATGCGGCGGAAGCGTGCTTCGCTCGCCCTGAGTGCGTCCTGGACGAGCTTGAGCTGGGTGATATCGTGGACCAGCACGACCAGACATTGCGGGGTGCGCGAGCTGTCGCGCACCACCGTTCCGGCGATTTGGACCCACACCGGGGATCCGTCCTTGCGCAAATAGCGCTTCTCATAAACGCGCGACTGGCTCTTTCCCGACAGGAGCTCCTCCCGGAACTCCAGGTTGGAGTCCAGATCGTCCTGATGGGTGATGTCCCGGACGGACCTTTGCAGCAGCTCCTGCTCGTCGTAGCCGAGCATCCGGCAAAGCGCATCGTTCACGCGAAGAAAGCGGCCCTCGGGCGATCCCACCGCGATCCCGACCGCACTCTGTCCGACCAGCGCGCGGAACAAGGCGTCGCCGCTTGGAACGGAGGCTTCGCTCTGAGCGCGACCAGATGTCATTTCGGGCCTTTGCAAAGTGCGCCGGGAAGCACAGCACTTCCCGGCGCGCGTCTATTCGCTGCATCATATACCGGTCGAGAATTACCGCTAGGAAATATGCAACGTAACGGCACCCCCCGCGATCTACCGCCCCAGCGATTCGTTCAGAATCCGCGCGAGCCGAACTCCGGCCTTCCTGATTTGGATCTCGATCACGGGCGCCGCCTTCGTGTAATACCCCGCACCGATCTCGATCACGCCGGTGATCTTCTGCCCGCACGATGCCGACACCGGAAGCAGCGGATAGACGACATCCCTCGCGATCCGGTGGCTCTCGTCGACCCAATCGGGAATCGAGCCCTGTTCCCAGGCTCTTATCTCCCGGGCGGCGACCGGCGCGGAGACGATCGCGCGCTCGCCGCCGCGGTCCGATATCCGTCGCTGCACCGTTTGGACGTCC
>DATDGA010000181.1:0-2867 GCA_036522335.1 Burkholderiales bacterium | reverse complement strand
CAACCCCCGAATGCGCCGCGAGCGCGACCCGGCCGGCGTACAGCGCGACGAGAAGAACGACCAAACCGATCAGCGCGCCCACCGCGAGCGCGGCCCGGCTAATCCAGCGACCAAGCATTCGCGCGGGCTTCTGGATCGGTTTCGGCCGCTACTTCAAATCGGGCGCTACTTGGCGGCGTGCTCGGCGTAGAGGTCGAGGAGCAGCCCCCAGCCGCCGCCGCTTTCGAACGTCTCGCGCATCTCTTCGGCGTGCTCGCCGTAGGCTTCGATACCGCGGTGCTCGAGCACGACGCGCGTCGTCGTGGGCGATTCTTCGCTGAACGTCACCTCGACCTCGGTTTGCACCGACGGATCGGGCTTGAAGTCGTGGCTGACTTCCCAGCTCAGCACGAGGCGCGCCGGCGGTTCGTAGGCGAGCACGTGGCCGATGCCGTGCTCGTCGCCGTCGGCGTCAACCCGTACCAGCGCCCGCCGGGCGGCCGGGCGGGAGCCGAATCGCCTGCCACCAGATTCGTACGCTGGACAAGCGCAGGGTCGTGGGGAGCAAGGTTGGCGAGGTCCCGGCACCTATCATGACGGCGGTATCGGCGGGCGTGAAAGCGGTACTCGGACTCTAGGCACAGCCTCAGGGGTGGCCTTTAGAGCAGAGGTAGCCGCGTGACAAAAAGGCGGCAGTATGGTACACTACCTGCCTATGCCCTTCGGCCGATAACGCGGGCCCAAGGAACGTCGGACCGGACGTCTCCTGGGTCTTTTCGCCTTTTCAAGCGATAACCCAGGACCCGTTCAGCAACACCGACGTCACCTCGGCCGCCTCTGTCTTGCCGACGCGCTGAGATAAAGGAATCGATGAACCTCCTAGACGTCAACAACTTCGACGCGATGCGCATTGGCCTCGCGTCGCCGGAACAAATTCGTGCGTGGTCCTTCGGCGAAGTCAAAAAGCCGGAGACGATCAACTACCGCACGCTGAAGCCCGAGCGGGACGGACTCTTCTGCGAGAAGATCTTCGGGCCCACCAAAGATTGGGAATGCCACTGCGGCAAGTACAAGCGCATCCGCTTCAAGGGGATGATCTGCGACCGCTGCGGCGTCGAGATCACGCGCGCCAAGGTGCGCCGCGAGCGCATGGGCCACATCGAGCTAGCCACGCCCGTCACGCACATCTGGTATTTCAAGGGCGTGCCGTCGCGCATCGGCATCTTGCTCGACATGTCGCCGCGCCAGCTCGAGAAGGTGATCTACTTCGCGGCGTACGTCGTCACCGATCCCGGTGACACCACGCTGACCAAGCGCGAGATCCTCACCGAGCAGAAGTACCGCGAGAGCCGTGAGAAGTACGGCACGCGCTTCAAGTCCGGCATGGGCGCCGAAGCGATCCGCGAGCTGCTGCGCGACTTGAACCTGCGCAAGCTCCAAGAAGATCTGCGCCGCGAGTTCAAAGAGACGTCGGGCCAGAAGCGCATCAAAGCGATCAAGCGCCTCGAAGTGGTCGAAGCCTTCCTCGCATCCGGCAACAAGCCGGAGTGGATGATCCTGTCCGCCGTGCCCGTGATCGCGCCCGAATTGCGCCCGATGGTGCAGCTCGACGGCGGCCGCTTCGCGACGTCGGACCTCAACGATCTCTACCGCCGCGTCATCAACCGCAACAACCGCCTCAAGCGGCTGCTGGAGTTGAGCGCGCCCGAGATCATCATCAAGAACGAGAAGCGCATGCTGCAAGAAGCAGTGGACGCGCTGATCGACAACGGCCGCCGCGGGCGCCCGGTCACCGGCCCCAACAACCGCCCGTTGAAATCGCTGTCGGACATCCTCAAGGGCAAGCAGGGACGCTTCCGCCAGAACTTGCTCGGCAAGCGCGTCGACTACTCGGGCCGGTCGGTCATCGTGGTCGGCCCCAACCTCAAGCTGCACCAGTGCGGCTTGCCCAAAGAAATGGCGCTCGAGCTCTTCAAGCCGTTCGTGATGAAGAAGCTCGTCGACCGCGGTCAGGCGCACAACATCAAGAGCGCGAAGCGCATGGTGGAACGCGTGCGCCCGGAAGTGTGGGACGTCCTCGACGAAGTGATTCGCGAGCACCCCGTGCTGCTCAACCGCGCACCGACGCTGCATCGTCTGGGCATCCAGGCGTTCGAGCCGGTGCTGGTGGAGGGCAAAGCCATCCATCTGCATCCGCTGGTCTGCACGCCCTACAACGCGGACTTCGACGGCGACCAGATGGCAGTCCATCTTCCGCTGAGCGCCGGCGCGCAGGCCGAAGCGCGCATCCTGATGCTGTCGTCGAACAACATCCTGCAGCCGTCGTTCGGTAACCCGGTGTCGATCCCGACCCAGGACATGGTGCTGGGTCTGTACTGGCTCACGTTCCATCCCGACGAGTACAAGGGGCCCGCGAAGGCGGCGCTCTCGGATGACGCACTGCATGCGTCGCCGGTGCTGCGCGACGGCAAGGGCCGTCCGAACAAGCCCGACGGTTCGCCGAACTACATGGCGTTCAAGGACGGCACGGAAGCGGTCACCGCGTTCAACCACGACCTCATCGGGCTGCACGAGTGGATCGAAGTGCGCATCAAGGGCGCGCGCGTGAAGACCACGGTCGGGCGCATCGTGCTCAACGAAGCGTTCCCGGCGGAGTGGGAGTACCCGTTCCTCAACGCGACGCTCGACAAGAACGCGCTCAAGAAGCTCATCACGCAGTGCTATCGCAAGTTCGGCAACGCCGCCACGGCGGAGTTCCTCGACGCGATCAAGGCGCTCGGCTTCCGGTACGCGACGCAGTCGGGTACGACCGTGTCGATCAGCGACATCATCGTGCCGCAGGCGAAGCACGAGCTGCTCGACAAGGCGCAGGCCTCGGTCGACGAGCT
>DATDGA010000180.1:0-2102 GCA_036522335.1 Burkholderiales bacterium | reverse complement strand
AGACGCTGGACGCTCTCGCGCCTGCGTCGCACTGCGAACTGGAACTCGACGGATGCCACGTCGCCGCGACGGCACTGGTGGGACAGGTGGCCGATGCTTATCCGGCCATGGCCCTGCCGTTTCGCGATGTCGAGGACACCGTCGGGACGGCCAACATTTCGGGGCTGCTGAGCTGGCTGCTCGAAAATTCCGCCGCGCGCATCGAGCGCAGCGAAGACAATGCCTTGCGGCTCGGCCGCATCGCCGGTCTGGTGTCCCTCGTGCACGCGGCGAGCCGGCTCGCGGTGGCAGCACTCGACGGCGAAGGGCAGGATGTTCCTGCGCGGACGATCGGTGTCCGGCTGCTGGCGCGCGACATCGTCGATGAAATCCGCGAGCTGCTGGCACAAGGCCCGCCGGCAGACGAAGCGACCTCCCGGGCGCTCGCCGCGTACGACCTGTTGTCCTCGGTCGCGCGCGAGCCCCGCAAGGTGCGACAGATCAGGCTTGGAAATTCCGTAGGAAGCGAGAAACAATAATGAATAACCATTTGCCGGCGGATTCGATCGAGGCCGTCACCCGCGGGCTGGCGTCGGCCGGCTATATCGCCAGCAAGCAGATCGCGACCGCGGTCTATCTGGCCGAGCGCATCGAGAAGCCGATTCTGGTGGAAGGCCCGGCCGGCGTCGGCAAGACCGAATTGGCAAAAGCGCTGGCGGCATGGCGCGGGCTCAAGATGATCCGCATGCAATGCTATGAAGGGCTCGATGAAGCCAAGGCGCTGTACGAATGGAAGTACGCCAAGCAGCTTCTCTACACCCAGATTCTAAAGGACAAGCTCGGCGAAGTGCTCGGCGGCGCTGACACATTATCGGCGGCGCTCGGCAAGCTGCATGATTTCGGCGACGTCTTCTTCTCGAAGGAATTCGTGGAGCCGCGCCCGCTGCTGCAGGCGCTCGAGCAGGAAAAGGGTTGCGTGCTGCTGGTCGACGAGATCGACAAGTCGGACGCCGAATTCGAATCCCTGCTTCTCGAAATCCTGTCGGATTACCAGGTCAGTATCCCCGAACTGGGCACCGTCGTCGCGCTTGTGAAGCCCACGGTGATCCTGACCTCCAATGGTGAGCGCGACCTCAGCGATGCGCTCAAGCGCAGGTGCCTTCATCTGCATATCGGCTTCCCCGAGCAGAAGCTCGAAGAACGCATCGTCGAAAGCCGCGTCCCCGGCATCTCGCAATCGTTACGCAAGCAGATCGTCGGCTTCATCAATCAGGTCCGCACCCTTGATCTGAAGAAACTGCCATCGGTCAGCGAGACGATCGATTGGGCGCGCGTCCTGGTGCTTCTGCAGTCGACGGAACTGGATCATGAAACCGTCAAGGACACGCTCAATGTCCTGTTGAAATACGAAGCCGACATCGAGACCACCATGCCTCAGGTGACGACCTTCGTCGCCAAGGCCGGTCGGCAAGGCGTGTTCGGCTGATGCGCGAAGAACTGCACCGCTTTTTCCGGGCGGCTCGCGGAGCCGGCGTTCGGGTATCGCCCGCGGAAAGCATTGATGCCATGAAAGCGGTGGCCGATGTCGGATTTGGCGACAGGGGTATTCTGCGTGACACACTGCTGTTGACGCTCGCCAAGAGCCAGGACGAGAAGCAGGCGCTCGGCGAGTGTTTTGATCTTTTCTTCAGCCAGCCAGAGGTGAAGGACGAAACCGCGCCGGAGGATGCTGCCGAAGGCGCTCCGCCAGACTCGACGGAAGGCGAAACCCAGCCAGGCGACCCCGGCGCACGAGCGCCGGAACTTGGCGAGCTTGCGCAGATGCTGATGTCGCGGGACCGCAATGCGATCGCGGCCGCAATGGCCAATGCGGCGAATGCCGCCTCGCTGTCCGACATCCGGTATTTTACCCAGCGTGGCATCTTCTCGTCACGGATTCTCGAGCAACTCGGGATTGAACGGCTTCGCGACGATCTGGATGCGCTGACGGCCGCCAATCCGGCGGAGGCTGAACGGTTGGCTGCCGCCCTGAAGGCGTTGCGCGAAAACGTGCGGGACGTCGTCAACCAGGCGCTGGTGCTCTACGGCCGCGAGGAGACCGAGAACCTGCGTAACGAAATCCT
>DATDGA010000179.1:0-1800 GCA_036522335.1 Burkholderiales bacterium | reverse complement strand
GTGGTGCCGTCGATTGCGCGCATCGTCGCCGAAATCAGGCGCGGCCTGCAGGCGCGCCGCGCCGCCTAGCCGTCAGAGGAGAACGCAAAGACATGGACGTGATCATGCCGCAACTGGGCGAAACCGTGACCGAGGGCACCGTCGCCAACTGGTACAAGAAAGTCGGCGATGCAATCAAAGCGGACGAACCTCTCTTCGACGTCGAAACCGACAAAGTGACTACCGAAATTCCTGCCATTGCAAGCGGCGTGCTCAAGGCGATCCTGGTCGAGCCGGGCACTACGGTGCCAGTGGGAACCGTGCTCGCGGTCATCGAGACCGCGCCGAAATGAATCTCCAAGGAGAGCTGAATTGACTGCCGCAAGAGCCGCGAAGCTCGGCTGGATCGGTACCGGCCGCATGGGTTTCGAAATGGCGCGACGCCTTGCGAAGAGCGGCTGCGACCTCACCGTGTGGAACCGCACCCGGGCGAAAGCCGAGCCGCTCGCGAAAGACGGCGCGAAGATAGTCGATTCGCTCCCTGGACTCGCGGGCTGCGACATCGTGTTCTGCATGGTCTCGACCTACGATGACGTCAAGGAAGTGATTGCCGGTCCGAAGGGACTCCTGAAAGCAAAGAGCGGTGCGCCGAGGATGGTGGTGGAGTGTTCCTCGATTTCGCTCGAAGGCTCGGCCGAGTTGAGGAAAGTCCTCGACGCGCACGGCGTCGAGCTCCTTTCGGCGCCCGTTTCGGGCAACGCCAAGGTGATCAAGGCGGGCAAGCTCACTTTCGTGGTTTCCGGCCCGAAGAAAGCCTATGATGCGGCGGCGCCTTACCTCGACATGATGGGACAGGGTTCTTCCTATGTCGGCGAGGGGGAGCTTTCGCGCATCGTGAAGATCTGCCATAACGTCATGCTGGGTGTGGTGACGCAGTGCATGGCGGAGATCACGGTGCTCGCGCAGAAGGCTGGAGTGCCGCGCCACGCCTTCCTGGATTTCCTGAACAAGAGCGTGATGGGCTCGACTTTCACGCGCTACAAGGCGCCGGCCTTCGTCAATCTCGATTTCCACGTGACCTTTACCCCGTACCTGTTGCGCAAGGACATGGACCTGGGACTGGAAGCGGGGCGGAAGTTCGAAGTGCCGATGCCGCTCGCCTCGGCGACGCGCGACCTGATCCAATCGATGATGGGCAGAGGCATGACCGAGCAGGATTTCTCCATGCTGCTCGAGCAGCAGGCACAGGCGTCAGGGATCGAGCTGAAACCGGAAAACAAGGCAATCAGCGACGGACTGTCGCAATAGTCATTCACACAGGAGCTTCACATGAAAAACATAATTTGCATTGCCGCAATGTTGCTGGCCGCAGCCGCGTCCCAGGCGTCGGCGCAGGACTACCCGAACAAGCCGGTGCACGTGATCATATCGTTCACTCCGGGCAGCTCCACCGACATCGTCGGGCGCGTCGTGTCGCAGAAGCTCTCGGAGATTTGGGGCCAGCCGGTGCTGGCGGAAAACCGCGCCGGCGCGGGCGGCTCGATCGGCTCGAACGTCGTCGCGAAAGCCGCCCCGGACGGCTATACGCTGCTCGTCAATTCAAACGCTCACACGGTGAATCCGGCGATCTACGCCAAGCTGCCGTACGACACGCTGAAGGACTTTATCGACGTCGTGCCGCTCACCTCGCAGCCCAACGTCCTGGTTGTGAACGCGACCTCGCCCTACAAGACCTTGATGGATCTGGTCAACGCGGCGAAGGCGAAGCCGGGCGCGATCAACTGGGGCCACGCCGGTATCGGGAGCGGCACGCACCTGAAC
>DATDGA010000178.1:0-2828 GCA_036522335.1 Burkholderiales bacterium | reverse complement strand
ACGGCCTCGGGCTTCGCCGCGCGGACCTGGGCGAGCTCGGCCGAATAGTCGAGCTGGCCGAGCTGGGTATACACCTCGCCGGCGATGCTGCCCTTGTAGAACCGCTTGAACCCCTCGAGCGAATCCTTCCCCGCCTGGTAATTCGGCGCGAGCATGTAGACCGACTTGTAGCCCTTGTCGGTCGCGTGCTGGCCGGCCGCCTCGTGGTAGGCGTCGTTCGGCCAGGACGCGGCGAAGAAATAGGGATTGCACTGCTTGCCCGCGAGCGGCGAGGGCGCGGCGTTCGGGCTGATGTAGATGATCTTGTTCTCGAACGCGACCGGCACGGAAGCGAGCATGATGTTGGAGAATACGAACCCGGTGAGGAAGTTGACCTTGTCGAGCTTGACGTCCTTCTCCGCGAGCTGGCGCCCCACGTCGGGCTTGAACTGGTCGTCCCCGATCAGGACTTCCGCGGGGAGCCCGCCCAGCTTGCCGCCGTTTAGCTTCACCGCGAGCATGAAGGCGTCGCGGATATCGACGCCGAGCGCCGCGCTCGGGCCCGAGAGCGTGCTGATGAAGCCGATCTTGACCTTGTCGGCAGCGTGCGAGGGAAGCGACGCTGCCGCAAGAAATAGGAGTGCTGAGGCGAGCAACGGTTTTTTCATGGTAGTTCCCCCGCGGCGGAAAGGCAGACCTTAGGTGCGGCCGAAGGGGAAGTCAAGCGAGCGCGGGCAGTGGACAAGCCGGGACCGGAAGCCTACGCTCCTCGCGATGAAGACAACCGAACTGGCCGGCTACCGGCCTTTGCAGTTCCGCTGGAGCGTAGAGGAGCGCGTCGGCGTGATCACGCTCGCACGCCCGGAAAAGAAGAACCCGCTCACCTTCGAGTCCTACGCCGAGCTGCGTGACCTGTTCCGCAAGCTCAAAGCCGTCCGCGATGTCCGGGCCGTGGTGATCACCGGCGCGGGCGGCAATTTCTGCTCCGGCGGCGACGTGCACGAGATCATCGGGCCGCTCACGAAGATGAAGCCGCCGCAGCTGCTCCGCTTCACGCGCATGACCGGCGACCTCGTCAAGGCGATGCGCGCCTGCCCGCAACCGATCGTCGCGGCGGTCGACGGCGTGTGCGCCGGCGCGGGCGCGATCCTGGCGCTGTTCTCGGATCTGCGCTACGGGACGCGGGGCGCGAAGGTCGCTTTCCTCTTCACCCGGGTCGGGCTCGCGGGCTGCGACATGGGTGCCTGCGCCATGCTGCCGCGGGTGATCGGCCAGGGACGCGCCGCCGAGCTGCTGTATACCGGGCGGTCGATGTCGGGCGAGGAGGGCCTCGCCTGGGGCTTCTTCAATGCCCTCGCCGAATCCGACCAGGTTTTCGCGCGGGCGCTCGACGCGGCGAAGCAGCTCGCCACCGGGCCGACTCTCGCCCACGCGATGACCAAGAAGATGCTGCACCGCGAGTGGGACGCCGGCCTCGACGAGGCGATCGATCTGGAGGCGTTGGCGCAGGCGAAGCTCATGCGAACGAGGGACTTTCAGCGCGCCTACGAGGCCTTTGCGGCGAAGCGCAAGCCGGTCTTCGAGGGGGACTGAGACCCGTGGACCGCTTCGCGCATCTCGAGTGGCCGTTCTTCGAGCCCCGCCACGCCGCGCTCGCGCAAGAGGCGGAGGCATGGGCGGCCGCGAATCTTTCCTACGCGCACGACGAGGATGAAGACGCCGTCTGCCGCCGCCTGGTGAAGGAGATGGGCGCGGCGGGATTCCTCGCGCACTGCGCGCCCGAGGACTCGCGCTTCGACGTCCGCTCGCTGGCGCTGCTCCGGGAAGTGTTCGCTTTCCACGCGGGGCTCGCCGACTTCGCCCTCACCATGCAGGGCCTGGGCAGCGGGCCGGTCGCTCTCGCCGGCACCGAGGCGCAGAAGCGCCGCTATGTCGGACGCGCCGCCCGGGGCGAGGCGATCGCCGCGTTCGCGCTTTCCGAGCCCGACGCGGGCTCGGACGTCGCGGCGCTCGCCACCCGGGCGCGGCGCGACGGCGCGCACTACCTCCTCGACGGCACCAAGACCTGGATCTCCAACGGCGGCATCGCCGATTTCTACATCGTGTTCGCCCGCACCGGGAACGAGCCCGGGACGAAGGGCATCTCGGCCTTCGTCGTCGACGCGGATGCGCCGGGGCTTTCCATCGAGGAGCGCATCGAGATCGTCGCTCCGCATCCCATGGCGACGCTGCGATTTTCCGCCTGCCGGGTGCCCGCAGCGAACCTGCTGGGACTGGAGGGCGAGGGGTTCAAGCTCGCGATGCGGACCCTGGACATCTTCCGCACCGGCGTCGCGGCTGCGGCGCTCGGCTTCGCGCGGCGCGCGCTCGCCGAGGCGCTGCTGCGCGCGCGAGAGCGGAAAATGTTCGGCCAGGCGCTCGCCGATTTCCAGATGACGCAGGCCAAGCTCGCCGACATGGCGACCGGCATCGAGGCCGCCGCGCTGCTCGCGTACCGCGCCGCCTGGATGCGCGACGTGAAGCAGAAGCGCGTGACCCGCGAGGCCGCCATGGCCAAGATGCAGGCGACCGAGACCGCCCAGGAGGTCGTCGACGCCGCGGTGCAGATCTGCGGCGGCCTCGGCGTGAAGCGCGGCCACCCGGTGGAGCGGCTCTACCGAGAGGTGCGCGCGCTGCGCATCTACGAGGGCGCGACCGAGGTGCAGAAATTGATCATCGCGCGCGAGCTGCTGAAGGCCTAGCGTGGGAGCAGTGGACCGGACCATGGCTTCCACCGCGCACGTCGATACCTTCGCGCGCGACAACCTGCCGCCCCGCGGCGAATGGCCCGAGCTGATCTTCGAGCGGCC
>DATDGA010000177.1:0-15930 GCA_036522335.1 Burkholderiales bacterium | reverse complement strand
ATCGCGGCAGCGAGGGGCAGCTTTCGGTCACGGACGATTTCCTGCGCGCCTACCTGATGCGGCCGGAGATTCGACCTGTGGAGGAATCCGGGCCGAATGAGGTCGCGCTGCACGAAGCGCTCCTGGAGGATCCACGCCGGGACATGGACGCGCGCGCGCTCGAGCCTATCGAGGACGCGGATGCGAGGGAAAACTACCGCGTGCTGCTCGCGTTTCTCGGGAGACTCAAGCGAGCAGCTTCGCTCGAAGCCTGTTATCTGGATATTTTTTCTGGAGGAAACGTAAGTGTCCCGCCGCTCTTCATCGATCAGTTCGCACAGATCATTGTACGCAGCGTTCTCGAGGGTTGCGACGACCCGCTTGAACCCCGCGCGGCGGAACTTTTCTTTCGGGAACAAAAAGCGAGCATCGACGACGGCGCGGTGATGCTCGCCGACCGCGAGACCGTCGAAATACACGCCTCGGGCAGCAGCCTGGGCAGTTTAGGCCGGCTGATTGTGGAAGCGCAGGCGCCCCTGGCGACCGTGAACCTCGACGTGCTCGATACGGAGAATGCGCAGGCGTACTGGCTCCGCGATCAGCGTCACGATTTTGTGATCAGCATGAACTTCGGACGGGCTGCCAGCAAAGCGTACTGCCGCGTGATGGAAAAGTGGATACTGCATTTCCTTGGCGTCAAGGTGAACGTGGAGCCGCTGCGCGCGGTCGAGGACCGCGGTTGGGCATGGCACATCGGCCTGGATGCGGAGTCGACCGGCCTGTTAAACGGTTTATGGCGCGGCGACGAGATGGAACCCGGTGTCCTGCGCCGCCTGCTCGCGCTTTTCCGCCTCGACTTTGAGGATCCAGCCGCGATGCGCGCGGACATCTCTGGTCGCCCCGTCTATTTGGCTTTGTCGATGGATGAGAACGGCGTAGTGCGCATGAAGCCGCAAAACCTCCTTCTCAATCTTCCCCTCGCGTCTCGCGCGTAGGGAAGAAACGGCGTGGCCGCGCCTTCCTATTGGCAAAAAGCCAGGCGCGCGCTGGCACGTCGCGATACCGTGCTCGCGCGCATCATGCGCGAGCACCCGCGCATCGCGCTCGAGCAACGTGGCGAGCCATTCTTCACTCTGGCGCGCGCAATCGTCGGCCAGCAGATATCCGTGAAGGCTGCCGCGAGTATCTGGTCGCGGGTGGTTGCGCTCGCGCCGCGCATGCTGCCGGAGCAGGTCGTCAATGCGGGGGGCGTGAGACTTCTCGCCTGCGGCCTGTCCAGGCGCAAAGCCGAGTACCTTGCCGGGCTCGCACGCCACTTTACAGACGGGAGACTCAACGTGGTCGCGTGGGCGGAGATGGAAGATGAGGCCGTTATCGCCGAGTTGGTGCGGATTCGGGGAGTCGGTCGCTGGACTGCGGAAATGTTCCTGATGTTCAACCTGCTGCGGCCGGATGTATTGCCGCTCGACGATCTGGGCCTGCAGCGCGCCATCTGTCTGAATTATTTTCGAGGCCGGCCCGTTTCGCTCCGGACGATGCGGAGAATCGCCGCGGTCTGGGCCCCGTGGCGCTCGGTGGCAACCTGGTATCTGTGGCGCAGCCTCGATCCCATTCCCGTCGAGTATTGACTACAGACAGCGAGCTTTTGGCAGCGGCTCGTACGATTCGGGTAGAATGACCCGTTTTTCCCGGATTTTCTCCTATGAAAACGGCGTTTCTAGATTTCGAGCAGCCGATCGCAGAACTCGAGGCGAAAATCGAAGAACTGCGATACGCGCAGGAAGACTCGGCGGTCGATATCTCCGAGGAAATCCAGCGTCTTCAAAAGAAGAGCGCGGCGCTCACCAAGGAGATCTACGCAAAGCTCACGCCCTGGCAGGTCGCTCAGGTGGCGCGTCACCCGCAGCGGCCGTACACGCTCGACTACGCAGCAGCTCTCTTTTCGGAGTTCGAGGAGTTGCACGGAGATCGCTCGTTCGCCGACGACGCTTCGATCGTCGGCGGCCTTGCGCGTTTCAACGGCCAGTCGGTGATGGTGATCGGCCACCAGAAGGGACGCGACACCAAGGAGAAGATCCTCCGAAATTTCGGCATGCCGCGTCCGGAGGGGTACAGGAAGGCGATGCGGTTCATGCGGCTCGCCGAGAGGTTCGGTATTCCAGTTCTGAGCTTCGTCGACACGCCTGGGGCGTATCCTGGGATCGGGGCCGAAGAACGCGGGCAGGCCGAGGCGATCGGCCGCAATCTTTATGTGATGGCGGAATTGAGGGTGCCGATTGTGTGCACGATCATCGGCGAGGGCGGCTCGGGCGGGGCGCTCGCCATTGCCGTGGGCGACATCGTCATGATGCTCCAATACGCGACCTACTCGGTCATCTCCCCGGAAGGCTGCGCCTCGATCCTGTGGAAGAGCGCCGACAAGGCGCCGGAGGCGGCGGAGACGCTCGGAATCACTTCGGGTCGTCTGAAAACGCTCGGATTGATCCACAAAATAATCAACGAACCGCTGGGCGGTGCGCATCGCGATCCGGTGGCCATGGCCCAGGGCCTGAAGAGAGCTCTCACCGACGCGCTGCGCGGACTTGCCGAGAAGCGTCCCCAGGAACTCGTCGAGGAACGTTTCGAGCGCCTGATGGGTTATGGGAAGTTCAAGGAAATCGAGCTCAAGTGAATTACCCGACCGGGCGGCGAGGGCGCTCGCGCCGGCGATCTCTCCGGGAGCGCACCTTGCGCTGGGTCTTTCCGGCGGCGTCGATTCGGTAGCCTTGCTGTCCATCCTGCTTGACCTGGCGCCCCGGCTGCAGTTTTCGCTGCGCGCCGTGCACGTCAATCACGGCATCAGCCGCAACGCCGCCCGATGGTCCGGGTTTTGCGCCCAGTTGTGCGCCAAGTTGCAAATTCCCCTGCAACTGGAGACCGCCGACATCGGTCCCTATCGCCATCTGGGGCTGGAGGGTGCCGCACGGCGTGCCCGCTACGAGGTATTTGCCCGTGCTGACGCGGATTTCGTCGTTCTCGCCCAGCATCGCGATGATCAGGCCGAAACGCTGCTCCTTCGGCTGCTGCGGGGGGCGGGGTTGCGGGGTCTTGCGGCCATGTCTTCGGTCAGGTCGCTCATCGGCACGCGCGCGCGGCTGTTGCGGCCGCTACTCGGCGCGTCGCGCGCGGAAATCGAAGGCTACGCCGGTCTTCGTGGGCTCGAGTGGATCGAAGATGAAAGCAATCTCGATACGCTACGCCGGCGAAATTTTCTGCGGCACGAGGTATTTCCCCTGCTCGAGCGCCAGTTTCCGGCAGCGCGTGCGACGATCGCCCGGGCGGCGGACCACATCAACGAGGCGCGGGAGCTGCTCGACGAGCTGGCGCGGAGCGACTTCGAGCGCGCCGGCGGCGCTGCGGGTGTCGATATCCGGAATTTGCACCTGCTGGGCCGGGCTCGGGCAAAAAACCTCCTGCGCTACTGGTGCGAAGCGCAAGGTGTCGAGCCGCTCTCGGCGGCGCGAACCGCAGAACTGCTGCGCCAGCTCTGGAACTCCCGGGCCGATACCCGAATGGCCGTCACGGTGCCAGGGTGGAAATTTCTCCGCTACCGGGACAAGGTTTATCTGTTGCCCGCTGGAGGGCACCTCGAGAGAAGCCTCTGCGAAATCTGGGACGGCGAAAACGCCTTGCCTTTGCTCGAACTGGGCGGGATTTTGAACTTCAAGCCCGAGGAGGGGCGAGGTCTAAGCCTCGCGAGAATGCGCGCATCGCCGGTGACGGTGCGCTTGCGACGAGGTGGAGAGCGTCTGAGAACCGATATCCGCAGGCCGCGGCGTACTCTGAAGAATCTCTTTCAGGAGCGGGGCGTTCCACCGTGGCGCCGCGACCGTCTTCCCCTCCTGTTCTGCGGCGAGGAGCTGGTTTCGGTTCCTGGTATTGGAGACGCGTGCGAATTTCGGGCGGCGCCGGGCGAGGCGGGTCTCATCGTGACCTGGGAACAGTTCGACGAGCCAGCGGCGGCTCGGCGCGGGCGGCCTGTACTGCCAGATGCGGGAAGGCAGCCCGAATGAGGGTTCCGCGCCCAGCAGCCGGTACGGTCAAATCCACCCTTCCGCCGTGCCGCTTGGCAATCTCCGAAACGATGGACAACCCCAACCCGCAGCCCTCGCCTCCCGTAGCCGGGATGCGGTAGAAACGCTCGAAAACCTTCTCTCTCTCGGCTTCTGGAATTCCCGGGCCATCGTCTTCGACCTCAATCAGCGACTCGCCGTCCCGCGCTTCCGTGCGCACCGTGACGCTGCCACCTGTCTGCGTATACGCAAGCGCGTTGTCGAGGAGGTTCGCGGCCAACTCGCGCAACAGCAGCGGCTCACCCAAAGTCCAGGCATCCTCGAGTTCGAAACCGAGATCGATATTCTTGTCCAGGGAGCGCTGCACCCAATCGCGCACATCCCGGCCGACGATTTCGTGGAGGTTGACGGGTTGTCCGCCCGCCGCTTCTCCGGGCTCGGCCCGCGCCAAAGTCAGCAGCTGGTTGACAAGGTGACTCGTGCGTTCGGTTTCCCGCGCGATCATGTCGAGGAGAGACTTCAGTTCCGAAGTCGAAGGCTGGCGGCGCGCTAGTTCCGCGTGCGTCTTGAGTCCTGCAAGGGGTGTGCGCAGCTGGTGAGCGGCGTTGGCGATGAATCGCTGCTGCGATTCGATCGCCGCGTTCAATCGGGAAAGCAGCCCGTTGAGCGCGCCGACGAGCGAACGCACTTCCTGCGGCTTGTCCTGTTCGGATACCGGGCGCAAGTCGCGCGGAGAACGCGCTGCAATCTCCCCGCGCAGGCGGTCTAGGGGCCTGAGGCCCTGGCCGATGCCGAGCCAGAACAGGGCCACCGCAACAAAGGCGATCAGCACTTGAGGCACCGTGGAGGCGACCAGCAGTTCCAGGACTAGCTTGTCACGCTTGACCAGTGTTTCCGCGACCTGGACGATCGCCGTTCCGGGGTCGACCTTGACCGCACGGGCGGCAACGCGCATTCGCTCGCCCTCCAGTCTCGCGTCATAGAATATGTGTTCCTCGGGGGCCAGCGGCTCCGGCGGCGCCGGCAATCGAGGTGTTCCGGCAATCAGCTCGCCATCGGGTCCCAATATTTGATAGAAGACGCGGTCCTCGGTGTCGATACGCAGCGCTTCGATCGCAATCGAAGGTAGGTCGAGTTCGAGCCGGGCACCGCTGCGACGAAGGTGACTGGCGATGGCAAGCACTGGATCGAGGAGCGCGCTGTCGTAGGCCTTGGTGGCCGCGTTCAAGGCGATGCGGTACGAGACAAAGCTTCCCGCCGTGACCAGCAACAGCAGGGGGCCGATCAGCCAGTAGGTAAGATGCCTGCGAAGGCTAGTCTGCATCCGGATCCTGGACCATGTACCCAAATCCTCGCACCGTACGAATCCTGATCCCGGCATCGTGCAGCTTGGAGCGAAGTCGCGAGATGTAGACTTCGATGGCGTTGTGGGTCAGGGAATCGTCCCAGCTGCACATCGCCTGCAGCATGTGTTCCTTGCTGACCACCTGCCCGACCCGCATGAGCAGATATTCGAGCACGGCCCACTCGCGCGGGGTGAGGTCGAGGAGATCCGACCCGATGGTCGCGCGCCGCGCCACCGTGTCGACCGTGAGGCGGCCGAAGCGCAACTGGGGGGTTTTGACGGCTTGGCTGCGCCGAATGAGTGCCCGCACGCGCGCCTCCAGTTCCGGAAGCGAAAACGGCTTGGCAACGTAGTCGTCGGCGCCGAGATCGAGGCCACGCACGCGGTCCGCCTCGGCATCATGTGCCGTGAGAATCAGGATGCTGCCCGAGCGGTTGTCGCGTCGCAGTTGACGCAATACCTCGAAACCGTCTATGCCCGGAAGGCTGACGTCGAGTACCACGAGGTCGTAGTGTTCCTCCGAGCAGGCTCGTAGCGCGAGTTCTCCCGATTCGGCATGGTCGGCCGCGTAGCCGGACTGTCGCAGCGTGCGGATCAGTCCGTCGGCCAGCGCGTTGTCGTCTTCGACGATCAGAACTCGCATGACAAATTGTTGACCCAGTCGAACTCGAGGATAGCACGCAGCGGACTCAAGAACCCACGACAGGGCCTTGTGAACAAGGGCACGCTTGGGAGAAAAAGTGCGTGGGAGCGCAAAGCGCCCCCACGCCACAGAGGAGGAAAGAGACTACAAAGCGAAATGTACGCGGCTAGCCTTGCAAGAACCTGATGCTAGACTTACGGAATGCTGACGATGGAAAAGTAACTTTTCATGCTTGAAGTTCTCTTCGGGCTAGCGCCGTCCAAGTCCATGGAAAGGAGCCCTTCTATGGGGACCACACTCGATCAAAAGCCTGATAAAATAAAACGTTAGGCGAGTTTCCTGTGCTCCTTCCAAAATTCCCCGGAGATCTTGAATGGCCGTAGAGAGAACCTTGTCCATCGTCAAACCGGATGCGGTGGCGAAAAACGCAGTCGGACAGATCTACTCGAGGTTCGAGCAAGTCGGCCTTAGGATCGTGGCGGCGCGAATGCTGCATCTGTCCCAAATTCAGGCAGAAGGCTTCTACGCCGTACATCGCGAACGTCCGTTCTTCCGCGATCTGGTGAGGTTCATGATCTCCGGTCCGATCATGGTTCAGGTGCTCGAGGGTGAAGATGCCATCGTGCGAAACCGCGAGTTGATGGGCGCGACCGATCCGAGAAAGGCGAAGAAGGGCACGATCCGAGCGGATTTTGCCGACAGCATCGACGCCAACGCAGTACACGGGTCCGACGGACCGGAAACCGCCCGCACCGAGATCGCATACTTTTTCGCCGCATCCGAGATCTTTACGCGATAAATGAGCATCAATCTCCTCGATCTTGACGGCGAAGGGCTCACCTCCTTCGTCGCGGGGCTGGGCGAGAAGTCGTTCCGCGCGCGCCAGCTCAAGCGCTGGGTACACCGGCTCGGGGAATCGGATTTCGGACGGATGAGCGATATCGCGAGACCGCTGCGGGAGAAGCTCGCGCGGACCGCGTGCATTTCGCTCCCACGAATCGTAAGCAACAGCACGGCTGCCGACGGCACACGAAAGTGGCTGCTCGACGTCGGCAAGGACAACGCGGTGGAAGCCGTATTCATTCCCGAGGCCAAGCGCGGCACTTTGTGCATATCTACCCAGGCGGGCTGTACGCTGGCGTGCCGGTTCTGCTCCACCGGCAGGCAGGGATTCAACCGCAATCTCTCGGCGGCCGAGATTATCGGCCAGCTCTGGCTCGCCAACCGCGAGCTCGGGGCGACCCCAGGCGGCGAGCGCATCATCAGCAACGTCGTGTTGATGGGAATGGGAGAGCCGCTGCTCAACTTCGACAACACCGTCTCGGCGCTGAAGCTCATGACCGACGACGACGCTTACGGCCTTTCGCGACGCCGCGTGACGCTATCCACGTCCGGCATCGTACCGATGATCGATCGCTTGGGCGAGGAATGCCCCGTGGCGCTCGCGGTGTCGCTGCACGCGCCCAACGACGCGTTGCGCGACGAGTTGATGCCGATCAATCGCCAATATCCGCTCGCCGAACTGCTGGCGGCCTGTCGGCGGTACCTCGCACGGGCGCCTCGCGACTTCATCACCTTCGAGTACGTGATGCTCGAAGGCGTCAACGACGGGGAAGAGCACGCACGTCAGCTCATAGAACTGGTTTCGCGGGTGCCGTGCAAGATCAATCTGATTCCGTTCAATCCATTCCCGGACTCGGGTTTCGAGCGCTCCCCCCGCCCGGTCATCGAGCGGTTCAGCAAGGCGCTGAACGCATGCGGAGTGGTCACGACCACGCGCAAAACCCGTGGGGACGACATCGACGCGGCATGCGGGCAACTCGCGGGAAAAATTCACGATCGTACCCGGCGGGTGGTCCGCCTCGAAGGGATGGGGTCTTGAGGCCGCTGCCGGGAGTCATGACGGTGCTCGCCGCGGCCGCGGTGCTTACAGGCTGCGC
Source organism: Burkholderiales bacterium (assembly GCA_036522335.1). Taxonomy (GTDB): domain Bacteria; phylum Pseudomonadota; class Gammaproteobacteria; order Burkholderiales; family SG8-39; genus VBDM01. The sequence continues at coordinate 7,971 of DATDGA010000177.1, read as the reverse complement.
ATCGGGACCGCTCTCCGGCGATGTGCCAGGCGCGACCGATAGCGGAGCAATCATCGGCGAGGTGGCCGGCGCCCGCGAGCGAGCGCGCATTCACACCGAGCTGGCAGGCTCGTACTATCAGAGGGGAAACCTAGGCGTGGCGCTCTCAGAGGCACGCATCGCGATCGCGGCGGATTCGGGTTATGCACCCGCGTACAACGTTCTGGGCCTCGTATACAACGACTTGCGCGAGAAAGACCAAGCCGAGCAGGCGTTCGAGCGCTCGCTGAGACTGAATCCCAACGATCCGGACGCCAATCACAATTACGCCTGGTTCCTGTGCGAGAACAAGCGCGAAGACGAGTCGATCCGCTATTTCATGATGGCGGTCCGCTACCCGCTCTACGCCACGCCGCAGAAGTCCTATGTAATGGCCGCCATTTGCGCAATGCGCAGGAACAACGACAAGGACGCCGACGACTATCTCGAACGCGCGCTGCGGCTGGACGCGAACTACTATCCAGCGCTGATCACCTTCGCGCAGCTCAAGTACCGGCACGGGGAACTCGATTCGGCGCGCGTCCTGGTGGGTCGCTACAACAAGATTGCGGAGCCGACTGCAGAATCCCTGTGGCTTGCGCTTCGTATTGAGCGCAAGCTGGGCGATTCTTCCTCAGTGACGAGCTACGCCAACCAGCTTCGCAGGCGCTTTCCCGGGTCCAAGGAATACCAGGACATGCAGAAGGGTCGATTCGAATGAGCGAGACGGGCGAACGCGGCGCACCTCCATTCAGGGACGGTCCGGGGCGGATGCTGGCGCAGCTGCGGGGCGAGCGCAAGCTTTCGATAGCCGACGTTGCACAACGCCTCAAGTACGGCGCACGCCAGATCGAAGCGCTCGAAGCCGAGGAATTCGACAAGCTGCCCGGTTCGACGTTCGTTCGCGGCATGGTACGCGGCTACGCCAAGCTGCTCGATACGGATCCGGAGCCGGTGCTGAGCGCGCTCGACGAGCGATACATACCAGGGGAAACCGACCTCGATCTGCGCGACAAGGGCATCCCGTTTGCGCAGGGGGGCAAGCATGGTACGGGCACTTACCTCGTTCTTTCGATTCTCGTTCTCGTCATCCTGGGCGGCGTACTTTATGAGTGGGGCGCGGGTGCTTTTCCCTGGGCGAGATTTGCATCGACTATGCCGCTCCCGCAAGAGCAAGCCAACCCTGGGACGACGCCTGCCGTGGCAAAGATTGCCGATACAAGAGTTGCCGAAACGAAAGCCGCCGAAACGAAACCTGCCGAAACGAAAGCTCCCGGGATCGTTACGGAGATTGCCACGGAACCTACAGCCGCGCCGGTCAAACGGGCGTCCGGGGGCGAGGGGCGAATCAAGCTCGAGTTCGACCGCGAATCCTGGGTCGAAATCAGAGAGCAGGGCGGCAAGACGCTGATGTCGCAATTGAATCCGGCCGGTAGTCGCAGGCTCGTCGTTGGGCGGCCTCCACTGAATCTCGTGATCGGCAACGCGGCCGCGGTGCGCGTCACCTACAACGACAGCCCGGTCGATCTGAAACCCTACATCGAGATCGAAGTCGCGCGCCTCACTTTGGACTAGGCGACTCATGACGAATATCCCGCGGAACGGGACGCGGCAAGTCCGCGTCGGACACGCGTTGATCGGAGGAGGTGCCCCGATCCTGGTGCAGTCGATGACGAATACCGACACTGCCGACGCTGAAGGCACGGCGAAGCAGGTGTACGAGCTTGCGAGAGCCGGCTCCGAAATCGTGCGCGTCACGGTCAACACCAGCGAGGCGGCGGCGCAGGTGCCTCGCATCCGCAGGCAGCTCGACGCCATGGGTTGCGACGTGCCACTGGTGGGGGATTTTCATTTCAACGGGCACAAGCTGCTCGCCGAACATCCCGATTGCGCGCGCGCGCTGGCGAAGTACCGAATCAACCCGGGCAACGTCGGCCGGGGCGCAAGGCGCGACGAGCAATTCGCAACGATGATCGAGATCGCATGCCGCAACGACAAGCCCGTGCGTATCGGCGTCAACTGGGGCAGCCTCGACCAGGAGCTGCTTGCAAAGCTGATGGACGAGAACGCGCGCGCGGCCGAGCCGCTCGATTCCGACGCCGTAACTCGAGAGGCGCTGGTCGTCTCTGCGCTCGAATCGGCATCGCGCGCGGAGGCCCTGGGGCTCCCCGGCGATCGCATCGTTCTCTCGTGCAAGGTGAGCGGCGTGCAGGACCTGATCGCGGTCTACCGCGAGTTGGCGCACCGTTGCGACTACCCGCTGCACCTCGGTCTCACCGAGGCGGGGATGGGAACGAAAGGCATCGTGGCCTCCACCGCCGCCATCGGAGTCCTCCTTCAAGAAGGGATTGGCGACACGATACGCATATCGCTTACGCCCGAGCCGGGCGGGGACCGTACGCGCGAAGTCGTGGTCGCCCAGGAAATACTCCAGACCATGGGCTTGCGCTCGTTCTCGCCGATGGTGATCGCCTGCCCGGGCTGCGGCCGCACCACCAGTACCTATTTTCAGGAGCTGGCCGAGAAGATCCAGCGCTTTCTTCGTGAAGCGATGCCGCAGTGGCGCGAGCGCTATCCAGGCGTAGAGGACATGCATGTCGCGGTCATGGGCTGCGTCGTCAACGGCCCGGGCGAGAGCAAACACGCCAACATCGGCATCAGCCTTCCCGGGTCCGGGGAGCGCCCGGTTGCTCCCGTCTACGTGGATGGGGAAAAGACCGTGACGCTCAAGGGTGAACGCATCGCCGAGGAGTTCCAGAAGCTGGTCGAGGAATACGTTCGCACGACCTACGGCGAAGGCGGGCGCTTGCGCCGCGACACGGCGGAAAAGAAAAGAGCCATTCCGATCAAAGCCGCGGTGTAAGTCGCGCGGGCGAATTCGATATGAGCGAGCCGATCCGCGCAATCCGCGGAATGAACGACATCCTGCCCGAGGAGGCCGAGCGCTGGGAGGCGCTCGAAGGGCTGCTGCGCGACTGGTTGCGTAGCTACGGGTACCGTAACGTGCGTACTCCCGTCCTCGAGCACACGGCATTGTTTCGCCGCGCGATCGGCGAAGCCACCGACATCGTCGAGAAGGAGATGTACACGTTTGTCGACGAGTTGAACCAGGAGTCGCTGACTTTGCGCCCTGAGGCTACTGCTTCGGTGGCGCGCGCGGCGGTAGAGCACAGTCTGCTCTACGGCGGGGCGCAGCGCTTGTACTACATCGGTCCCATGTATCGCCACGAACGGCCGCAAAAGGGCCGCTACCGGCAGTTTCATCAGGTGGGCGCTGAGGCGCTCGGCTTCCCGGGGCCGGACGTCGATGCCGAGCTGCTGCTCATGTGCGCGCGGCTGTGGGACGATCTCGGCCTGTCCGGGTTCCGGCTGCAGCTCAACTGTCTCGGTTCGGCGGCGGAGCGCGCTGTCTACCGTGAATCGCTGGTGGCTTACCTTCAATCCCACGAAAGCGATCTTGACGAAGACTCACGCCGGCGGCTTCGGTCCAACCCTTTGCGCGTTCTCGACAGCAAAAACCCGGCGATGCAGACGCTGATCGCCGGAGCCCCGCGCCTGCTCGATGCCTTGGGCGAGGAGTCGCTCAAGCATTTCGAGGGCGTGCAGGCCATTCTCAGGGACGCGGGACGGCAATACGAAATCAATCCGCGCCTCGTGCGCGGACTCGACTACTATAACCTCACGGTTTTCGAATGGGTCACCGACCGGCTCGGCGCGCAAGGGACGGTATGCGCCGGCGGGCGCTACGACACCCTGATCGAGCAGATCGGAGGCAAGCCCGCTCCGGCCTGCGGCTGGGCGATGGGGATGGAGCGCTTGCTTGCACTTATAGATGTGAAATCACTCCAACATGACCGTCCTGAAGTCTACCTTGTGAATCAGGGTGAATTGGCAGGGCAGTTTGCTTTTAAGGTGGCTGAAAAAATACGAGCACAAAGAATTAGCGTGATACAACATTTCGGTGGTGAAAGTTTCTCCTCCCAAATGAAAAAAGCCGAGGCGAGCGGCGCACGCGTTGCGGTAATAATTGGAGACGATGAAGCCAGTGCGGGCGAAGCCAGTGTGCGGGGAATCGTCACAGTACAACGTCTTCCTGAACCAGACGGAATAATAAATCGCGTGAGGAGCCAAGAACGCGTGAAGATAGATCGTTTGCCTGAAGCAATAGAGAAGATTCTGAAGGGAAGCGCAAAACAATCATGAGCACATACGATCTCGAAGAGCAGGAACAGCTTGCTGCCCTGAAGGCCTGGTGGAAGGAGCAGGGGGGCAGCGTAATTCTCGCAGCCAGCTTGGTGGTCGCCGTAATCGGGGCGTGGAACGGCTGGACCTGGTATCAGCGCTCGCAGGCCGCACAGGCCGCCGCGCTGTATGACACGCTACAGAAATCGGCGCGTGCCAACGACCTCAAAGCCACCCGTGAGACCGCAGGTGCGATTCTCGAGAACTTCCCCCGTACGGCTTACGCGCCGCTCGCCGCCCTGGTATCCGCAAAGGTCCAGTTCCAGGCGGGAGACCTGAAGACGGCGCGCGCGCAGCTGGAATGGGCGATCGAGCACGCGAAGAGCGACGAGATACGCTCGATCGCCACGCTGCGTCTGGCCAATGTGCTACTGGACGACAATGAGCCGGATGCGGCGCTGAAGGTCCTCGAGGCCAGGCCTCGTCCGGGATTCGAGGCGCTCTACCATTCGCAGCGCGGCGATATCCTGGTCGCGCAGAACAAGCGCTCCAAAGCGCGCGAGGCATACAAGGCGGCGCTCGAAAAGGCCGAACCGGGAACTCAGCGCGAGACCCTGCGCTTCAAGCTCGAGGCTCTCGGGGGCGACTGATGCGGCGAGCGCTCCTCGCCGGCGTGGTGCTGATCGCCGGCTGTTCCGGCGCGCCCGCGCCGAAGATGGCCGAGCTGTCGGAGTTGCCTTCGAACATACCCGTACGCACCCTGTGGCAGGCGAGCGTGGGCGAAGGCGGGGACGCGATATTTTTTCCTGCACTGGCAGTCGGCGGCGTGTACGCCGCGGCACAGGACGGCACTGTCGCGCGATTCGAGTCTGCGACCGGGCGGGAATCGTGGCGCGCCAATTTGGGTCATACGCTATCCGGGGGAGTGGGCTCCGACGGTACCTTGGTGGCGGTCGGAACGTTCGAGGGCGAGGTCGTCGCGCTCGATGCCGGAACGGGAGAAGTGCGATGGCGCGCGCGGGTGTCGAGCGAAGTCCTGTCGGCTCCGGCGGTGACCGGAGATCTGGTGATCGTGCGCAGCGCCGACAGCCGCCTGTTCGCGCTGGACGCCAAAGACGGCAAGCGCCGCTGGCTTTACCAGCGATCGAGTCCGCCTCTGTCGGTCCGTGCTCCGATAGGTATGGTCGCCGACCGGGGTTATCTCTTCACCGGATTTGCCGGAGGCAAACTGGTGGCGATCTCGCTCGCAAACGGCGGGGTGCGCTGGGAAGCCACCGTTGCATTGCCGCGCGGAGCTACCGAGTTGGAGCGCGTCACCGACGTGGTCGGTCTGCCGGTGGTTGCCGAGCGAGAAGTCTGCGCCGTAGCCTATCAGGGGCGCATCGCCTGCTTCGACGTGGCTACCGGCAATCAACTGTGGTCCCGAGAGCTCTCGAGTACCGAGGGCCTTGCAATCGATGCGCGTTACGTGATTGTCACCGACGACAAGGGCACCGTCCACGCGCTCGACCGTGCCGGCGGCGCAACTCTCTGGAAGCAGGATCGGTTGTTCCTGAGGCGCCTCACGGCGCCTCTGGCTTTGGGCCGGGAAATCGCTGTGGGCGACGTCGAGGGCTACGTGCATTTCCTGTCGCGCGAAACCGGTGCTTTTGTCGGCCGTGTGGCCACAGACGGCAGTCCGATCCGATCTTCGCTCGTCCGGCTCGACCAGGGGTTCCTGCTGCAGACCCGGGCCGGCAACCTCTACGCTTTGAGCTCGCAGCGATAAGCCCGATGCCGATGAACGCGGACCGGTTATTCGATCTGCGCCGGACCCACGGATGGCCGGGAGAATCCGGGACCAAGCGCCCATGAAACCCACCCTGGTGATCGTCGGCCGGCCGAACGTCGGCAAGTCCACGCTGTTCAATCGCCTCACCCGCACTCGCGACGCACTGGTGGCCAATGTGCCTGGCCTGACGCGTGACCGTCACTATGGTGTGGGACGCCTCGGTGAGCGCCCGTACCTCGTGGTCGATACCGGTGGTCTGGAACCGGAAGCGAGGGGCGTATTCGTCGAGATGGCCAAACAAGTGAGAACCGCGATCGCGGAAGCGGACGTCATCGTCCTGCTCACCGACGCTCGCGAAGGCCTGACTGCACAAGACCAGGCGATCGCAGAGGAATTGCGCCGCATCGGCCGTCGCGTGTTCGTCGCGGTCAACAAGTGCGAAGGCATGAATCCGGAAATCGCCACGGCCGAATTCCACGAACTGGGGCTGGGTGCGCCGTTTGCGATTTCTGCGGAGCACGGGGAGGGCGTGAGCGATATGGTGGACACCGCGCTCGCGGAGTTCCCTCTTGAAAAGGAGAGTGGCGAACCGGACGACGGAGTCCGAATCGCCATCGTGGGCCGCCCCAACGCCGGGAAATCCACGCTGGTCAACGCGCTGGTCGGGGAGGAGCGCGTCGTGACCTTCGAGGAGCCGGGTACGACGCGCGATGCGATCGACGTGGAGCTCAAGATGCAGGGCCGCCGCTATATCCTCGTCGACACGGCCGGATTGAGGCGCCGTGGCAAGGTATTCGAAAGCGTGGAGAAATTCTCCGTCATAAAGACCCTGCAGGCCGTCGATCGGTGTAACGTCGCGATCCTCGTTCTGGACGCCCAGGGCGAGATCTCGGATCAGGACGCACACATCGCCGGATTCATCCTCGAGCGCGGGCGGGCGGTGGTGGTGGCGGTGAACAAATGGGACAGCGTGGACGGTTACGCACGCGAGATGACCAAGCGCGCCATTGCGCGCAAGTTGAGGTTTCTCTCGTTCGCCCGTTATCACTACATCTCGGCTCGCGAAGGCCGCGGCCTCGCGAAGCTCTTCGACTCGGTGGACGCGGCCTATCGGGCGGCCATGGCCAAGCTGCCTACTCCGAAACTGACCCGCGCCCTCATTGCCGCCGTGGCGAAGCAAGCCCCGCCGCGAGCCGGATACTCGCGGCCCAAGCTACGCTATGCGCATCAAGGCGGAAGCAACCCTCCTATCGTCGTGGTGCACGGGACTGCGCTCAACGCGGTGCCCGACAGCTACCGCCGCTATCTCGAGGCCGATTTTCGCAAGGTATTTCGCCTGGAAGGCACGCCGCTGCGGATCGAATTTCGCAGCGGACGGAACCCTTACGTCGACAGGCGTATCTAAAGAATTCGCTACAGAAGTTCGTTAAGGATCAGAAGACTTCGCTTCGCGGCCGCCCAAGGCGGGTTTGGAGCGCGAAAAGTCTCAAACGCAGGGGTAGTACATTGGCATTTGCCGAAAAACCATTTACAGTAGGACTTCAAATAATACGACTCGGGGTAACCCATGAGCAATAAAGGACAATTACTACAAGATCCGTTCCTGAACACCCTCCGCAAGGAACACGTTCCGGTATCGATATACCTGGTGAACGGCATCAAGCTCCAGGGTCAGATCGAGTCCTTCGATCAGTACGTGGTGCTTCTCAAGAATACCGTGACGCAGATGGTCTACAAACACGCCATCTCTACCGTGGTTCCTTCGCGTGCAGTCAATCTGGCAGTCGAACATTCTCCCGAGAGCTGATACGGACTCGTTGTCGTCTCCGAACGGACGCGATGGTTGAGCGTTCGTCGGACCGCGAAGTCGCCGTGCTCGTGGGCCTGGATTTTGGCACGAGCGGCTACGACGAGGGCATCGAAGAGCTCGGCCGGCTTGCCGCCAGCGCCGGAATTCAGGCGCGGGCCTTGGTGCGCGGGCGCCGCGACCGCCCCGATCC
>DATDGA010000176.1:0-5667 GCA_036522335.1 Burkholderiales bacterium | reverse complement strand
GGTGCAAGCCGAATGCCGCACCCAGCTCCTTGTCGGCGGTCCTGAAGAAAGAGTATCCGACGGACACTCGGGTATCGGAGAAGTCGAACCTGGAGTCCACCTGGGTGTTGATCGGGAATACCTGCCCGCCCCATGTGATGTCGCGGTCCAGCGTCCTGCTGCCGCTGCGGTTCAGCTCGAAGTACTCCGCCTCGACGCGCCAGCGCTCGGCGAACCTGTATCGGGCGAAGAAATCCGGCGCGGTCCTTTCCGTCTGCATGCCCAGCGCCCGCTCGAAATCGATGTTGGTGCCGACGCCAAGTTTCGTCGAGTCGAGCTGCGCCGACGTGCTCGTCTTGGGGAAAAATACACCGAATCCGACGTAGAACGGGTCGTGCAGCGCTGGGTGGTGGGGAACCGCTTCATCGGCATGGACCGGAGACAGCGCGGCGCCGAACGCCAGACCGATGAACGCGCACTGAAGAAATCGCATGATGTCCCTGGATCGTGCAATGATGGTGGACTCGCGGCGCCACGTGCGCCGAGTGCGATGTGATAATACGGCATAAGGCTCGATGAGGAGCAAGACCATGGCAAGGAGCGGCATTGCAGCGGCGCTCGCCGCGATTTTTTTCATCGCGCCCGCCTGGGCGCTCAACGACAGCATCCTGAAGGACGCGCCGATATCGCGGCTGGGCAAAGACGAGCTCAAGACTTTCTGGGCGTTCGTCATGACGACTCTGGACACGGCGCCCGACGGTAAGACCGTGGAATGGAAAGCGGCCAAGGCCAGGTTCACGAGCAAGCTGACTCCGCAAAGAAGCTTCACCGACGGCGCGCTGAAATGCCGCGAGCTGATCATCGATTCCGACAGCGGCGACCGCCAGGCGCGCGGTGTATACCAGTTGTGCAAGCAAGGCAAGGAATGGGAGTTCCGCGCTCCGTAACGGTCCGCGAAATGAAACTCGTCGAGGTGACCATGAAAGGCAGACTGCTCGTTTTCCTGCTTGCGCTACTGCTTGCCGCGCCTGCGCTCGCCCAGACCGGGACGCTCGCCAGGATCAAGCGCACAGGCGCCATCACCATGGGTTATATCGACGGCGCCGCGCCCTTCTCGTTCAACGACGGCAACCTGCTCCCTCAGGGGTACTCGGTGGACATCTGCCGCGCGGTCGCCGAGGGAATCCGCGCGCAGCTCGGGCTGGCGAATCTCAATACGCGGTGGGTGGCGCTGACGATCCAAAACCGGATCGAAGCAGTGCGCAAGAAGCGCGTCGACGTCGAGTGCAGCACCACCAGCTGGACGCTGTCGCGCCAGGCCCTGGTGGACTTCAGCCTCATCACTTTTCTCGACGGCGGCAGCATCCTGGTCAAGGCCGAGGCCGACACCGTGCGGCTCGGCGATTTCAACGGCAAGCGCGTCGCGGTGATCAAGGGCACGACCACCGAAAAGGCGCTGCGCGAAGCGCTGGCGCTGCGCTCGATCAAGGCCGAAGTCGTCACGGTGATACGGCGCGAAGACGGGCTCGTGATGCTGAACGAGGCGAAGGTGGACGGGTTCGCCTCCGACCGCACGACCCTCATCGGCGTGGTGCTCACGACTCCCACGCGCAGCGTGTTCAAGCTGCTCGACGAGGACTTCTCGGTGGAGCCCTACGCGCTGATGCTGCCGCGCGGCGACTACGACTTCCGGCTCGCGGTCAACCGCGTGCTCGCGAAGCTCTACCGCAACGGCGAGATCAAGCCGATCTACGACCGCTGGCTCGGACCGCTGGGGCCTCCGAGCCTGATGCTGTCGGCCACCTATTTCATACAGGGCCTGGCCGAATAATCCATGAAGAGCGGCGCGCGTCCGGGCGGCGGGCAGCGGCGGACGGCGTTCGCGATCGTTGTGCTGTCGGCGGTCGCCGCGGCGGCATGGGCGCAGCAGTTTCAGATTCCGGAAGAGCGTTTTCCCGGAATAAAGCTCGACGTTCCCTCGACCGGCGCGTTGTGCAACCTCTGCGGCGAGGTCCGCTCGGTCCGCGAGATTCACGTCGGGCTTGCCGCGGGTTCGGCGACTCCCGACCCCTCGTCAGGACAGTTGCAGGTAGTCGGCAATGTCCTCTCGCTTCCGTTCGGCCCGGGAACGGACGATAGCCCGCGCGTCGGAGCGGCCGGCACCCCGGAGATGAACGCCCGCTTCGCCGAGAGCTCGTTCGAGATCGCCGTTCTCATGGACAACGGCGAGCGACGCACCGTGGAGCGCCGCGACGGCCGCAAGTTCCAGGTCGGCGACCGCGTAACGATGCGCTCGGGCGAGCTCGAGCTCATGTTCCCGCGTTAGAGGCTGTTGAAAAATCGCGCTTTGCCATTCTGAGTAGTCCTTCGCTGCGCTCGAGGATAAACTCCGCGACGAAGAATCTGCTTTGGCGAAACCTAGAGGCGTCATGCGAGTCCTGTTCCTCGCCCTTTCCGCGCTGTTCGGCATCCCCGCGGTCGCGCACGCCGATCCGCTGCGGGAGGAGGTCCCCTCCCCCGCCGCGACGGTCGAGGTGAAATCGGTCGCGAAGGACGACGCGGGCAAGGGTTTTCTCGGCAAAGTGTGGAGCGGACTGACCGACGAAGCGCACCTCAGCGTCGGGTACGGCGTCGTCCAGTGGGCCATGGATGTGAAACGGGCGAGCGACGGCGCCACGGCCAGGCTCGTACAGCGCGACAACAACGCTGTCTTTATCGGCTACGGTTCGAAGCCCTCGTTCTTCAAGGACACGAACTTCGGCTACACCTTCATGGTGGACTATGTGAATTTCGACATGACGAAGCAGGAGATCCCCGGCGATCAGTTCGCGAACCTCGGGACGGAGGTGAGCGGGTACCTGGTCTATGCCGTCCCGGCCTTGTATTACCAGTGGGGCGAGCACCGCGAGGCGGGCAGGTTCGTCCGGCTGGGCCTCGGCGTCGGCCTCGGCGCGGCAAGCTACAGCGGTACCGCGCGGCTCTCGACCGGGGAGGTCGTCAGTACCGAGAAGAAGTCCTTCGAGCCGCGGCTGGCGGTGAGCAACTTCCTCGAGGCGCGATGGAACCACGTCGGCCTTTCGGTCAGCTATGCGTCACCGCGCATCTACGGAGACGGCTACGATATCCGGGTGTCGGGCTTCTCCGCGAACATCGGATACTTTTACTATTTCTGATGAGGCGCGCGCTCGGGATCCAGGCTCACTGCGGCCCTGACGGGACGCCGGCTTCCGTATTCGCTTTCGGCGGCGCAAAGATGTTCTCCGGCAATTTCAGCGTTCGCGTGAAAATCCCCTTCAACTCGGAAGTGATGGCTGCGGGGCCGAGGGGCACCACTCGCGGGTCGCGAATATCGCCGCTGACGCCCACGGGCACGCTGGTCAGGGTCCCGCCGAGGACGTATCCGATGATCGGCACGCTGCGTACGATCTGGTCGAGGCGGCTCAAGGGCGCGACCAGCACCGAGAGCCTGCTCTGGAAATCGAGAACCGAAATCCAGCCGGTCGCCGCGAGACCCACCGCAGAGCTGTGGAAAGCGCTCTCTTCGACGACAAATCGGCCCTCCTGGAAGTGCCCGTTCAACAAAATGCGGCGATAAGGAAAGCCCGCTTCGTCCAGTTTCGGTCCGCTTTTCCCCAGCAGGTCAGAAACGCTTTTCATGGAGAGGATATTCCCGAGCAGGGCAAACTTCCTGACCTGCCCGTCGCGCACCTCGGCGCTGACCGTCCCCGCGAGGTTGCGCGCCAGCTCGCTCGTCTTGCCCCGGGTGCTGAGGTCGGCCTTCAAGTCGAAATCGCCCGTGATCAGCACGCCTTCGTTGCTGAGGCACTTCACCGTTTTTTCGAGCGGCTGCTTCTGCGCGGAAAGCTGAATGGTGCCGGACAAGCCCTTCGGTGTCGCCTCCAGAGTCAGGGGCATGGAAATTCCGCAAAGCCGCGCCTGCGACAAGTCGAGGTGCGCGCGCTGCGCTTCGAGCGCGAGCGTCGCCGCGAAAGGCGAAATATCGCGGGCGCCGTACTTGACGAAATCCGAACGGACGGCGATGCGCCCGGTCACCGGCAGGGGCCACAGGCGCGATTCCCAGTCGCCAGGCGGCGCTTCCCTGGCGGGAGGCGTCTTCCCGGGAGATTTGTCCTCGGGCGGCAGAAGCGCGTCGACGACTATTCCAGGAGAATCGATTTGCGCGTCGATGACCGGACCAGCTGTGCCGCGCCTGACTTCGCCGTGGAGGGTAGCGCGTTGTTCCGCCCAGATCACGGAGGCCTCGCGTATGCGCAGGCTCGCGCCGTCCGCGGCTAGATCGACGCGGGCTATCTTCACCGGCCGGGCGAGCAGCCAGGTGAGATCGATATCCTCACCATTCAGGTTGCCCTGGCCCGTTCCGCGTCCAGGCTTGTCGCGATCGAAAGCGAGGCGTAAGTCTCCACTGGCGCTGCCCGAAGGCAGCTTCGCGCTCTTCAGCATGGACTCGATGCTCGAGCTGTAGAGCGACCCGGAGAACCTTCCTTCCACCGCGCGGCCTTTGGTTCGCAGTGCAATCGTGGCGTCGCTGCGCCCGTCCTTCAACGCCGCCCGGCGGATATCCAGTGAGCCGGGAGTCCAGTGGAGTTCGATCGACAGCGCCGGGCCGGCGTCGAAGCCGGCCGTTGCCTCCACGTCCAGCGCCTGCTTCGCGCTCCAGGCAAGCCGCGGCGCGGCGATCCGGATCGGCGCCTTGAGCGCAAGATGCGGCGGCGCGCCGGCGATCTGCCAGATCCACGCAAGGAATTTCTCGCCGACTCTGGCTTCGGCAATGGCTCCCTCCACCTGCAGCTGCTTGCCGTAGGCGATGGTCGCGGACGCGACCGCATCGGCGTCGAGCATCGACAAGGCCGCGCGGTCGATCTTGATCGCGTTGCCCGACACGGTCACCGAGACGCCGGCGAGACTCGCGGGACCGGGCAGATTCCGCACCTGCACCGAGGCGGTGGACGTCAAAATGTCGATGCCCGCGCTCCAGTCCTTCCGGCCGATGGATATCTTGGAATTTCCCCGGACCCTCCCGGCGACCGACTGGATGAGCTCGAGCGCGGCTCGGTCTTCCTGCGGCAGCAGGCGCCGCACGGCGTCCATCGCCTGGACGAGATCGAGCTCGAACCCGGCGCTGCCCGACGCCTCGTCCGTTTTCTGCGAATAGCGCAGCTCTCCTCCGGACAGCCTGCTCGCGCCGAGTTGCGTGTCGCTCAGCCGGAGGGTGATTTCGTCCGCGCCGGCCGCGGCTTCGCCCTTGATCGCGATGCCGTTGAGCCGTACCCGCTGCCCGGCACGCAGGATCTCCATGGACGCGACATTCGTGTCGAAGCTGCAATCGAGAGAAGTCTTGCCGTCGGTGCGGACCTGCGCGCGCAGGCTCGCCGCTGGAACCGCGATGCCGATGTCCGTCCGCGGAACGAAGCGGTCGAGCCAGACCTGTGGCTTGAGATCGGCGACTTCCAGGCTCGCGCGTCCCGAGAGGTCGTCGAACTCGATGCGTGCCGACAGCTTCAGCTTGTCCCAGAAGTTGCCCGCAGTTGCCGCCTCGACATCGAGGCCCCTCGAATCTGTTTGCGCGCGGATCGACAGACGGCTCAACCGCATCGCCGGGAGGTCCGGCGCCCGAACCTCCGCGGTGGCATCGTCGATTTCCAGCTCCGTGTCCACGGCAAACGCGCG
>DATDGA010000175.1:0-5458 GCA_036522335.1 Burkholderiales bacterium | reverse complement strand
CGAACGGATGCTTCAGTGACCGCTGCCGCCAACACGCTTCTCCTTCAAGTCTTGGGCCGCTTGTCGATGACGCGAACCGCCTTGCCCTGCGAGCGCGGCACGGTGCCCGGTTCGACCACGTGCACCTTGGCGGTCACGCCCACGTATCCCTTGATCAGCCGCTCCACATCCTGCTCGATCGCGGTCCCTGCTGCAACCGACAGCGGCCCGGGAATCTCCGGGCGACGCTCCACCAGCACGTCGAGATCGTCGAGGTGACCGCCGCGGCGGACTTCGAGCACGTAGTGAGGCGCGAGCCGGCCCTGCTTCAGCAGCAGCTCCTCGATCTGCGAGGGAAATACGTTGACGCCGCGGATAATCAGCATGTCATCGCTGCGCCCAAGGACGCGCGCCATGCGACGCATGCTGCGTGCGGTGCCGGGCGATATCCGCGTGAGGTCGCGCGTGCGGAAACGGATCACCGGCATGGCGATATTGGTGAGCGAGGTGAGGACCAGCTCGCCGTCCTGCCCGTCCGGGAGCGCGGCGCCGCTCGCCGGATCGATGATCTCGGGATAGAAGTGGTCCTCCCAGATCGTCAGTCCGTCGCGGGTTTCGACGTACTCGCTTGCAACTCCCGGGCCGACGACCTCCGAAAGCCCGTAATGGTTAAGCGCCGCGAGTCCGAGGCGCTTTTCGATTTCGTCGCGCATGTTCTCGGTCCACGGCTCGGCACCGAAGATGCCCGCGCGCGCGGAGCCCTGCGCCGGGTCGAGGCCCTGGCGCACGAACTCGTCGGCGATGACCAGGGCATAGGACGGCGTGCACATGAGGATGTCGGGCTTGAAATCGCACATCAGCTGCACCTGCCGCTCGGTCATGCCGCCGCTCATCGGGACGACCGTGGCGCCGAGCGCTTCGGCGCCATAGTGCGCGCCCAGTCCCCCGGTGAACAGCCCGTAGCCGTAGGCGTTGTGGACGATGTCGGTGTGACGTCCACCGGCGGCACGGATCGAGCGCGCCATCAGTGCCGACCAAGTATCGATATCTTCCTTGGTGTAGCCGACGACGGTAGGCTTGCCGGTGGTGCCGCTCGAAGCATGCACACGCACGATTCTGTCCATGGGCACCGCGAACATGCCGAAGGGATAGCTGGCGCGCAGGTCGGCTTTGCCAGTGAACGGAAACTTCGCCAGGTCGGCAAGCTCCTTGAGATCGCCGGGACGGACGCCCGCAGCATCGAAGGCCTTGCGGTAGTGCGGCACCTTCTCGTACGCGTGCCGCAGGCTCCAGCGCAGCCGATCCAACTGCAAGGCGCGCAGTTCATCGACGCTGGTCTTCTCGATCGGCTCGAGTTGATCTAGGGCGCCCATCACTTCATGAACTTCGGCAGGTAGAGGGCCAGTTCGGGGAAGAGCATCATGATCGGCAGCATCAGCGTGAGCACGACGGCGAACGGCGTCACACCGCGGAATACTGTGCCGATCGACAGGTGGCGCAGCAGGTTTTTCACGACGAAGATGTTCATCCCGACCGGCGGGCTGATGAGGCCGATCTGCACGACGATGACGATGACGATGCCGAACCAGATGGGGTCGTAGCCGAGCGCAGTCACCACCGGGAAGAACAGCGGTACCGTCAGCAGGATCATCGACAGCTCCTCCATCGCGGTGCCGAGCACCACGTAGATCACGCAGATCGCCGCCACCGCCATCCACGGCGTGTCCTTGAAACGCAAGGCGAAGTCCTTCAGGTCCGCGGGCATGGTCGTGTAGTTGATGAAGTTCGCGAAAATGAGCGCGCCGATCAGTATCATGAACAGCATCGAGGTGGTACGAACGCTCTCGATCAGGATCTCGACCAGCGTTCTCCACGTGAGCGCGCGGCGCGCCAGCGCGAAGGCGAAGGCGCCGCCCGCGCCGATGCCGGCGCCTTCGGTCGCGGTGAACCAGCCCGCGTAGATCCCGCCGATCACGAGGAGAAAGAGCGCGAGCACCGGCCACACCTTGGCCATGGCCTCGCCCCGCGCCGACCAGGTGCTGGGCTCCCCCGGCGGCCCGGCCTGCGGATCGCGCCATGTCATCCACACGACCGCGAGGCAAAGCAGCATGGTCGCCACCAGGCCCGGAAGGATGCCCGCGATGAACAGCTTGCCGATGTTGGTCTCGGTCATGATCCCGTAGATCACCATGATGGTGGAGGGCGGTATCAGGATTCCGAGAGTACCGCCCGCGGCGATCGCGCCGGCGGAGAGCGTGTCCTTGTACCCGTACTTGCGCATCGGCGGATACGCGACCTTGGTGAAGGTCGCGGCGGTCGCGATCGACGAGCCGCAGATCGCGCCGAAGCCGGCGCAGGCGACGATGGTCGACATGGCGAGGCCGCCGCGCTTGTGGCCGAGAAAGGCGTAGGCGGCGTGGTAGAGCTCCTCCGACATGCGCGCGCGCACCACGAAATTGCCCATGAGGATGAACAGCGGGATCACCGAGAGCGTATACGCGAGGCCGGTCTCGTAAGTGGTCTGCGCGATCATCGCCGCCGCGGCGGCGAAGTTCACCTTCCATGCGAAGCCGAAGAAGCCGACGATCCCCATGGCGAAGGCCATGGGCACGCGCAGGAGCGCGAGCAGGAGAAACGCCGCGAGCCCGAGGAGTCCCTCGATCATGCGCCCGGCCCTTCGCCTTCGCCGGGAATGTGGCGAAGCGGCTGGCGGAACAGCGTCACGACTAGAGCCGCGGCGGTGAGCGCCATGAGGAAGCTCATCGAGTACGTGAGCCAGGAGAGCTTGATGTGCAACTCCGAGGTGATCTCGCCCGCGCGGCCCAATGCCTCGGCGCGCAGCCACAGCCGCCAGGAAAGATAGCCGGTGCACGCCGCGCCGATCAGCGACGCGAGCACGTGCTGGATGCGGAACAGCCAGTCCGGCGTCACCGGATCGAGCAGGTCGACGGTGATGTGGTCACCGCGCAGGGTCACGAGCGGCAGCCCGGCGAAGATGAGCGCCGCGAGCAGCATCTCCGTCAGCTCGAAGCCACCCGTCACGGGCTTGTTGAAGAAATAGCGGCCCACGACGTCGACGCAGGTGAGCAGCATGGTGGCAAACATCAGCGCCGCGGCCAGGTACCCCAGGGCGGGGATGAAGGCGCGGTCGAACGCGCTCAGCGGCTGATGCGGTTCCATGTGGACAGATCCCGTTCCTTCCTCCGCGCGAAGGCCGGAGCGAGGCAATGGAGGTTTATTTTTTCTGGAGAGCCGCGATCTCGGCACGCAGCGCGTTCAGCACCGCCGCGCCGTCCACGCCCTTCGGTTTCGCCTTCTTTTCGATCCATTCGCTCTCGAGCGTCGCGGTCTTCGCCCGGATCTCGGCGACGAGCTTCGGGCTCGCGGTCGCCATGGAAAGCTTCGCCTCCTGCATCGCCGCGACGCCTTTGGCGTCGGCCGCGTCCCAGGCGCGGCCCGAGCGACGCGCGAGCGCCTCGCCGAGCAGCGGAGCAATAAGCTTGCGGTCGGCTTCTGGAATGGAACTCCACTTCGCCGGGTTCGCCATCCACACGAAGCTCGTGTTGTAGAGGCCGCCCGGCACGAGCGTCACGTACTTGATCAGCGGAATGAGCTTGAACGAGAGCGGCGACTCCTTCGGGAAGAACACGCCGTCGGCCACTCCGGAGGAGAGCAGCTCGTAGGACTCGGGTGCGGGCTTTAGGATCGGCACCGTCCCGAGCGCCTTGGCGACGTCGGTCACGACGCCGCCGCCGACGCGGATCTTCAAACCCTCGAAATCCTTCAGCGAGACGATCGCGCGCTTGGTGTTGTAGATCTGACCCGGGCCGTGCGTGAACACCGAGAGAACGACGACGCCCTTGTGCTCGTCGGCCCCGGCGAGCATGCGTTCGTAGATCCGTTGATAGGCGACGGCGGTGACTTCGGCGGTATCGCCCATGAAGGGAAATTCGGGCGCCTCGGTCAGCGAGAAGCGCCCTGGCGTGTAGCCGTGCGACGTCATGGAAAGATCCATCAGTCCGTTTGCGATTGCGTCGAAAGTCTGCGGCGGCGCAACCGGTGCCTTGGGAAGCATGTTGCATCTCACCCGACCCGAAGTCACCTGGGCGATGTCCTCGCAGAGCGGCACGAGCATGTTGGCCGTGATCGGATGTGCCGGCGACACCCAGGAGCTGGTGTTGAGGATCACCTGCGCCCCGGCCGGGACGGACGCGACGAGCGCGGCCAGTCCGAACCACCGTACCGATTGCACGATTCCCTTCATGGCTTCCCCTCCGCAAGAAATATGTTGCATGTACGACACGGCCTCAAGCTTCTCTGAAGAATAGCAAGCGGGTTTGTATCCAGCAAATTCCTGGGCGGACAATGCACTCGAGAGCAGGGCTTCCGGGACGGCCGGTCCGGTGGGTCAGTGCGGCGTATCAGGTGAAACGATGTACGTCCGCAGCGTCGTCACGCCCTCGATCGAGCACTCGACCACATCCCCTGGCTTGAGGAACAGTTCGGCGGCGTTCGGTTTGCCCACGGCGACGCCCCCGGGCGAGCCGGTGGAGAACATGTCGCCGGGCTCGAACGGGATATGACGCGAGAAGTGCTCGAGGATTTCCGGCAGCTTCCATATCTGTTCGCTCGTGTTGACGCGCATGCGTTCTGTCCCGTTGACCGAGCAGGTCATCCACAGATCGTAGGGATCTGGAATCTCGTCCATGGTCACGATCTCCGGTCCGAGCGGTCCGAAACCCGGAATGTTCTTGCCGGTCCAGAAGCGCGAGCCCGACGCGACCTCGCGCTTCTGCAGGTCGCGGCATGTGAGGTCGTTGAGGATGGTGACACCCGCGACGTAGTCGAAGGCATCGGCCTTCTTCGCGCCGAGCGCGCGTTTCCCGATGACGAACACCAGCTCCGGCTCGTAGTCGAGACTGACGATGCCCACGGGCCGCACCACGCGCGCGTTGTGGCCGGAGAGACAGGAGTTGAGCTTGATGAACCCGGTCGGCTCCTCGGGCATCTCGGTCAGGAGGTCGTTGTTCTTCAATTCCTCCAGGTGCGTGCGATAGTTCTTGCCGACGCACAGGAACTTGTCGGCGTCGGGGACGGGGGGAAGGTAGCGGATCTCGCGCTCGCCGAGCAAGGCCGATTCGAATGGAATGGGTTCGGCGCGGGCCGCGGCCGCGAAACTGCGCACTCGCTCAAGCGCCGCTTTGCCCTCCGCAAGCAGCTTCTTCATGCGCCTGGGCAAAGCCGGCTCGCCCGTGACGTTGGCTGCGGCGGTCAAATCGAGGATCCGCCCGCCGAGCCGCGCCCCGACGCGGGGGGCGTTGGTGTCGCGCAGAGAAAAGGTGATTAGCCGCATTTCGGCAGTTCTCCCGGCTGCTTCAGGCCAAAGCCCCTGCAGTCCGCTAGCGGGTTTTCCCCGTCGCCAGCTTCTCCGCCGTGATTTCCGGCTCCAGTCCTTCCGCTTCCGCTGCATCGAAGTTGA